>CALBTS010000069.1 GCA_937968035.1 uncultured Methanomethylovorans sp. | reverse complement strand
TAAAAAAGTCAGGTGTACGGTCTTGATGAAGATATGACCGTTAATATGTCTGATCATTATATCCTGTTTTGTTAATTTTATGATTGATGGTGATGTGGATTAAGGTGTTATTTCACCTTTTCTCTTTTAAGTATCCTATAGACTTTTTAGTTTCTTTTTGAATAAAACCCTTTTTTAGTTGTTTTAAGTCGAATGTTTTTAAATACGAATGTTACCGTATAGAAATGTAGCGCGGGATGATAACCTGCTATAACATACAGGTACCAACTAAGAACCACCCCGAAAACAAAATATTATCCCGCTCACGTTATTGTTGGCCACTCTTCATGCTTTGCTCCCTTTACAACTACTGAAAAAGAGACTTTTGTTGTGGCCAACAATAGTATGTTATCCCCTTGAATACTGATTTTTTCAGTGTTCATACAGTTAATAAATTCAATTATAATGTTGAAAGCTCTACAGGTGTGTTTCAATACATTGAACATCAAAAAAAGGTAATTGTTCTAAAAAGACATTGATTTTGATCCATCTTGCCCTAATATCTTACTTACAACTTGCTCAAACATTGAATCATAATGATACTTATGACAGTACACAAAAGATCAATTCGAAAGCAATAGCCAATAAAAAATTGAAACTCAATGTCCGGATGTGGTAATATGGATGTGTCGAAAATATCAAGATTCAAGTTGGCAAGGGATAGCGATTTCAAACCGATGTCTAATGAAGAAATGTATAGCCGAGAAATTGCAGACTATGGTAGCGAACATTATATGGGATATAGGTTTATGGAACGCCTACCATTAAATCAAAAAATAGTATTATTGGCACTCGCCAAAATACATGAACAGGTATATCCTATCCCTAAATATGTGTACCACTCTGAGATACTCCATGTTTGCATAGAGTGGACGAGAGATACTGAACTTGAAAAGATTAATCTTCCGAATGATACCTATACCACTCTTCCGTTCCCTGTGGGTACTGTTCGGAACTGTTTAGAGGGAATGGCATCGACCTATTTACCTCATTTTGTGGAAGCCCGATACATGTCTAAAAAAGACAAATCAAGAGGATATCGGTTCACTGAACGTTTGTCACTCGACAAGGTAAAGAAAGCCGTGACAAGAGATGAGCCTTTGCTAATCCCTTTACTTGATGCCAAAATTGAATTATAATAATAGATATGTTATGTTTTCGGTATCGTAACACTTAATTTATTTGTGTGAAATCTTCGATGTGATCGCAATTCAAAAGCAATATCCACTAAAACAAGGATTGAAAACAAGAAATGATACTGGAAGAACGGGTTAACGTTCTTCAAAACAATTATTCTTCTGCAATATTTACTTTAACTTTCAAGATGCTGATAGGTTCAAGTTTTTTCCACTCAACTGTGCAACTCTTGTCAAAAACGTAATCATTAACGTTCTTATCTGAGAAAACACCGTCCACGTCATAGACAAAGAAACCTTCCTCACCATTGGTTGAAACAATATTGTCCTGACCGTGAACGTCTTTCACTTCAACAATTGCTGCTTTTTTGAGTGCTTCCAGCAATGTAGCACCTTTTTCAACTTCAACTGTTCTAATAGGTGCGAATATGTTAAGCGCATTGAAAATATTCTTATTGTTAAGCTGCAGAACATGGGTCTTTCCATAAATCTTGCGCTGTATAAGTTCTGCATCTTCCAGTATGTTTGCGTGTTTTGCAGCAACTGGTACAGAAATACTGAGTTCCCTTGTCGAACCATTCTTTAATATCACCAAGATGGTCCAGATTTTTGAGGATTGGAGTTATCGATGCATGAGCAACCTGAACTCCAAGTTTCCCGGGAGACAATTCCACATCTTCAGGTATCACTATAACTTGTTTGTACTCCCACATGCTTTTTCACTCTTTAGATAGCTTTATTTTTTGATAATTTAGTCTTATTTTTTCTAGGCTTGTTCCAGTAAGGGGATTTACATTTTGGACATATCACAGGGTCTTCATTTATTTTAGTACGTGGTACCCATTCATGTCCACATCTTCCACATTTATGTCCATCTTTTTGTATTTTTACAGTTGCCATGTAATAAAAATAACATCTATGATATTTAGATATTACTAAACAGAGTTTTAATAAACTATACTTATAAATTATATAGAATAAACTAGAAGTTTGCTGCGGGCGAGCATGCAACTGTAATTAACAATGAAGATAGAAAACTAATGGCTGCTATTTGACGTTTCCCTTGTCGCTTGAAAGGATCTGAAAATATGCAAGCGTTAATTAAAACCCATAAATTGTATAATATAATTGAAAATAGGAAAAGAAATAGACGAATTCTATAGTCTGTTGCAGCTGTTTTTGTTCTAAATATATTGCACATTCTATAGCTAGTTTCAATACCCCATCTTTTAGAATATAATAAGTACAACTCTTTAATTTCATCAGATGAAAGAGACATATTTGTAGCAAATACACCTATTTCTTTTTCGTCATTTGCTTGGTTATTATTTTTTGACCTTTTATCTGATTCTACAAAAATCAATTTAACTAAAGTACCTTTATTTTTCGATTTCAACCTATATAACCGGGTTGCTGGTAGTTTAACTTTTTCTGCTAATTTTTTTATATTTTTGGATTTTTTTGCAGGCATCAAAAAATGAATATCCATTTTTTTTAATGTTGAGATTATAGCAACCGAATAAAAGCCTCTATCAAAAAAAACTCTGTTAATTTGAACTTTTGATTTAGCATAATACAAAAGATTTTCGACTATAGCTTTTAAATGTTCACTATCACGTGATTCAAGTGGTAATGCCCTTAGAACAAACCTTTTGTTTTTTTCGACTATAGTTACGGTTGCAAATTGATAAGCTTTTGTTGTCCCTCTCTCAGCTTTTGTTCCAACAACCATCTTAGTATCGCGTTTGCCATAAAATTTTATACTTGTCCAATCAATTGCAAGATCAACTTTACTATTAAGTAACCCTTGTTTTTTTGCTTCCCTAAAAATAGAATCAAAAACAAATGTGAATCTTTTTAGTATTTCGTCTATATCATTTTTTTTGATGTGATAACGAACAGTATCTCCAGATCGGAAGAGCGTCGTGTAG
>CALBTS010000068.1 GCA_937968035.1 uncultured Methanomethylovorans sp. | reverse complement strand
GATCGTATTCGGTGACTGGAGTTCAGACGTGTGCTCTTCCGATCTCATTAAAGGCATCAGAGATATACTTCAGGAAGATCAAGCCCAGGACAACATGTTTATATTCGGCAGCATCCATATTACTGCGAAGCTTATCAGCAGCCTGCCACAAGGTTTTTTCAAGAAGATGATTATCAGACATAAAGGAATAGTACTTATGAAGTCACACTATAAAAATACTATATCTCCTCGTATTAACCTATCAAAATCTTATCCCAGGGTATTTCGGTTTTGCAGAAAAGAAAAAGCAGCACCTCCTCGTTATGTCTCGCTGCATCTGTGGAGATATCCACTGAATAAGTTGAGGAAATGCTGCCTATCCAAATATAGGCAATTGTTCCCAATGGAGGCACAATTGTGGAAGAGGAAATATGTAACCTTTACTTCTTTGACTTTTATCTGAGTGCAATGCCATCCTCAAGGACGATGTGGTTACATGGACTTAAATCTTCAGGCTCCACTCGATCTCCGGTATCATTCGGCTCAGTTCCCGGGGCCACTGGGGTTCGTAATCCCTCGGTGGTGCCAGCAGTATCCCGATCACTTTTTCCTCTGCCATCGGCCTGGTCCTCCCGGCCTCCAACAGCAGGCTGATCTGATTCTCGGCTCTCTCTACCTGTTTCGCCAGATACTCCTGCAGTAACTTCTGCCTATACAGCTCTACCAACTTTTCCAGCCTATAGTCTTCCATCCATCTGAGATGAACCCAAGCCAAAGGTGTCTGATATGGTTTAATGTTCATTGCAGTACCAATCATATATTTATCGAACTATGAATTTATGATTTTCGGATATTACTACAGCGCTAATCAACGTCATTAATCTATTGTACTCCTTCCCGGGTTTATGCCATATGGATTTCGTAACTTTACCATAAGAATAGAAGTAGATGAGAACGTTAGCAGAAGTGGTGAAGGACAAGCTATACAGCCTGTGCTGCCCGTACAACCCACGGGAGTCACTCCTGGGTCAGCTGATGATTTCGGTATTCAACGAGGAGACACCGGACGATCTTCCCCTGAATATGTACGACCGAAACGACATGGAACAGGAAGTATGTACTCTCCTTTATTGTTCGGACGCGGAAGTTTTCAGGAAGCTCCATTTAACAAGCCCGGAAAGCCATCAGGAGCTCGCACAGAAGCTCGATGAGGCAAAAACAATAGAAGAGGTCACGGACCTACTGATAATGGATATCCTCTGGAATATGATGTCTGAACAGTACGATGGATTTCCTCATTTCCCTGTATCCCTCTCTTAATATGTCATCTTTCTGTCGTTAAAAACGTGACTTCATCTCAGGAACACCCCTATAACGAGAGTTAATAGACATCCGACTATGTATATCCCGAATACGATATCACTAATATCTGCCGGGAGGGACTGTTGGATAAACATAGGAATGCCCACAATAGCAATCAGGCAGAGGATCGCCTCAAGCGGACAAGTGCGATCATCCATAAGAATGACATGAATGAGAAGCAAGGCGAACACAACCCATAAGACAATTAGCCCTACAACCCATATTTTGGGAGTATAGATTAGATTGTGTAAACGCCTGTATTCAAATTCTGCATCTATCTT
>CALBTS010000067.1 GCA_937968035.1 uncultured Methanomethylovorans sp. | reverse complement strand
GTCTTTTCTTTCAATAAAGATTTCTCTGATTTACATTGGGGTATCTATGATAAAAGAGATGTTCAATGTCAGGATTCGGAATTGAGGGCTAAGGTTATTGAAGCCCTGAAGTTCTTCAATGGAGATGGAAGAATTTTCACAGATTTGAATGATACTAAACATTACCTGAATTGGTTCTGGTATGCCGAATACAAGCCCTGGGGGTCATTTGATGATAGAGATAAGTTTGATAAAACTGCGGCGAAGCATATTGCCAGATCTATCGAGGCTTTGTACGAAACGGCAAGCAAGGTTTTATTGTGAAATAAATGTTTCTAAAAAGTAGTTTAATGACAAAGAGATAACTTATTTTTTTTTGGGTTATCTCTTTGTTTAGTATTGATGCTGTTCATCTTGAAAAAATCAGGCAAGTTCAAAATCTGTTGAATAACTTGTGATTGTATTAATTCTGCTATGAGGCGCTTTTCACTTGCAGTTGTTTCCTGATTGAGAATTAATAGAATCTCCACTGGGCATTGACCCATAATTTGAACATTAAATCAAATGTTTTAATAGTATAAAGCCAGATAATCACAAATTCCAGTACTTACTTGCTAAAAAAAACTAAAAATAACTTACCTGTGGTTTTCAGTTCCCATTTCATGCCTTTACATTTGCTGCAAAAAATGGATAACAAAACTGCAACATCGCTGGAACTGAATGGTACTGGTGGAATTATAAACACCGAAGGCGGAGTGAAAATCAGTATTAAAGGCCGCTATTTTAATGGTGAAGAGGTGCATGAAAACTATTATGCTGATGGCTTTAACCACGAAGAGGCTGAGAATTCTAATTCGTACAGAATCAACGTGTTGGAACCTGAAGCATCGTCGGTTAATATTTTGCGATTCAGTTATCCGGGCAGGGCGGTAAGTTTTTTCCTGGGCGGTTGGTTTGATGGCATAACCCTCAAAGATCCATTTATTACAATTGAAACGAGCCGGAGGTTGGATAGGCGCAGGAAAATAATCAGTACTTTTAACAGCAGGACCCCGGAGCCCAAGGCAGATACAACTCCGATTGTGTCTGTGAGCTATAATAAACACAGCCGCAAGATAAAGGGAGTGTTCGCTTTTCATCCTGAAGCGCAACCTGATGTGTTGATTTCAGGGGAATTTGATGTGAAGTTGAGCGAAATAGAGTATAAGGGAGTTGAAAACCATGTTTTTTAATTTTGCTTCACGTTCGATAGTGTGCGGTAAAAACCAATGGTTTCAGAAAAATGTGTTGGGGATTCCGGCCCACCGATGGCGGGGCTGTGTGCGAGTCCCATCTTAACATGAGAATTTGGGGGTGGGAGAGGTGGGCTCTGTCAGATAACTACTGGCGGAGCCTTCTACTCGATTGGCAACCGTTTTTCTTTTTATTAGTAAATGTCCTTTTTCGGAATATCCAAATCAGTCAAGTTGATGAGAAACAATCCAAGTTCTTGATATGTCGAGTTCCTTGGTGTCCATCGGTCAACTACATTGTATTTTCCATTTTGAACTCCTTCGATAATCCATTGTGAACCATCAGTTCCCATAACGTCTGACGGCTCATTTGTTGGCATATTCCAATATTCTGTTTTGTCTATAAGTTTTTTAAAATCAGTCCATTCAGAACTTGACAGTTCTGTTGTCTCGTCAACGATTAATTTTCCTGGTGAATATCCGCCTGCACCGTCCGACATTTTCCAAGTCAATTGTATTTTGTCCTTATTCTTCTGAACTCTAATGGCAACAGGATGATGGAATGTTCTTAACCAAGTGAATCTGTAAATTGTGTCACTCTTCTGGTCAAAAATTAATGGCTCATTTAAAGCACGAAGCTGACCTGAATACCAACCAAGAACGAATGTTGCCATATCTGTCTCTCTGAGTACATCAGTCCGATAAGAATATTTCCAATTTTTATCTAACTCAATAAATCTACTAACAGGAAAATAGAACTGACCATTACTTGGGATATGATTGTCATCAGTACTTGGATTCGACTCTATTGTTTCAAATTTGATAGCAGCTGCATCATCCTTAAGGAAAGTTGAAAGTTGAATAATTGGGTATTTCAAGTATGATAAAGTGCTTGAGTCAATCTTTACACTCTCTTTTAAAAAGTCTCGACTTTGTGAAGCAAAAAAAATCGGACTTGATAAAGTGTCGGAGTTAAGCTGTTCATTAAACAACAGGTAATATGAGACGCCAATTAGGTAATTTGCTTCAAAACTATTTGGTTCAAGAGTCAAAGCTTGTTTCAAAGGTTTAAGTCTTGCCGAATCTGATATTGAAAAGTCTCTAAATTGATATTTAGCAGATAGCAAATATGGAGTAGGATTCTCTGGATTTTCCGAAATTATCTTTTCGAAGAATTTTGGAATTAAGGAATCATTTTCTGTATACCGATAGGATTCTGTCAAGTAGTAGGTAGCAACTTCGTTGAAAGGGTCTATTTCAAAAATCTTCTCTGCTTTCTTCTTGATGTCTTTCAAATCTGTAATGACCGTCTGGCTCAAGTCTTCTTCAAGTTCATGAATGTCCTGAGCGGTCAGATTAAGACTGAATAGCAGTATTATTATTGAGAGTATCTGTTTCATTTTAATGGTTGCCAACGGATGGCAATAAGAAGCGTAGGGCATTTTGAAACACCTATCTATCAAGTTACCTAGATGTTTATTAATTGTTATATTGTTCAATATTAGCACTTTACGCCCTATGTTTTTTATTGCGTGTTAACGGTAGTATTCCTTTGTTATACTTCTTAGGTAGTCCATAAATTCATCACTCAATTGAAAAATATTCAGCTCTTTAGCTGCCCTGTTGTATAGAACAAAAAACTCATAAGGATTATAGAAAGTTTCAAGCATTTCATTTTCATATCCTGCTTTCTCAATTTGATTCGCCATAAAAAATCCGATTGCATGTCCGTTGAATTTTACGATTTCTATCCATTCATCTATAATTTTATTTTCAGATATCTCATTTTTTGAATATTTTAAAATCACATTTTGAAGTTTTTCCAAATCTTCAGGTGCCTGGTTATGTAATCTTACCATAACTTCAGCAAGGTCAGGTTCTTTTATTACATAAGTATAATATTGCTTATATCCTTCGGTTTTATCAATCATATCTGCGATTCCTTCATTTTGAATCATATCAATACCAAAATTTAAATCACATTTATAGTTAAAATCATGGTTTTCATATTTTTCCCTGTAATTGTGAAAAAATTCATGGGCCAGAAAGTTTATTCGCTGCTTTTCTGTCATTCTATAAATCAGATTAAAATCAAGATATATGGCTTCTTCGGCATTGTACCCATCAGCATCCATGCAGTTAAAATATACTGCTTTAAACCTGAAAGATGTGTCAATAGGTTTACCCAGAAAAGAAAATAGTCTTTGTTTTGATCTTTCAACGAAGGCTTCAAAATCATAATTTTTTCGAAATGATTTAATTGAATCGAAATTTTCTTTCATGTCGATATAATTCGTCAAGATGCGTTTTTGAAACATCAATTTCCTGTTTTCGGCCATTTCCTCTTTTGAAATACTTAACACACTATCCTTTTTGGCAAGTCCGCTGTTTACAAAAGCCATATTAATGGAAGCTTTTATAGTATTGATAACAAATTTGTTTTCTAAATACACGTATTTTTTGTAGCCGGTCGAATTGTCAAAATCAGTCCACAGCTCATCTGATATTATTTTTCCTTCTTTTAAGGTCGAAGTTACTTTAAGAAATTCATCAACCGATGTTAAATCAGTAGTTTGGGCAAATAAAATATTTTTTTGTACGCAAATAAAAAATAGCCCTAATAAAATTACTTTGTTCATAATTGTTCTTCTATTTTTTATCTCATATTACCGTTAACGAGCAGATATACGCATCTTGCGCACACATCCGACCTGTCCACAACCAACAGCGTTGCTTATTCAAACCGGATTTTCCCCACAAATATACCCTTTTATCAAATATCCAATCCTGCCGGCAGCTAGATCGGAAGAGCACACGTCTGAACTCCAGTCACCGAATACGAT
>CALBTS010000066.1 GCA_937968035.1 uncultured Methanomethylovorans sp. | reverse complement strand
AATTACGAAGCTAATCAAGTTGATGACGGTGATCTTCATTACAAAGGCTTAACGTATGATATAAAGACGGATGCTGTTCCCAGGTCATATTATTCGAAATTGTACGATGGATCGATAATGAACTACGAGAAATATGGCTGTAGAGTCTTTACTGTTAAACATTTACATCACTTGAAGAAGTATTCTGGAGGATTGATCTTTACTGCAATAGAGATTCCAGATAATGCCAAACTGACGAAGGTTGACGGGCACATTCGAGATGCTATATTAAACGTTAAAAGTGTGATTGTCATCGGGTATGCGAAGCAAAGTGACGTAACATCCAATGAACCAACATGGTATGCACCTAGAGACCCTAAAACATCATCTCTAACAAAGTACAACTCACTTAACTACATATTTCATCACTGTGATGGCCATGGGCATGCTCCCAGCTCTTCGGTACCAACAATACTTAGATCTGTTAAGGATTTATGATGATGCAGTTTTTCAATCGGTTCAATATAAGTCCTGAGCAAAAAGAAATCATCGAGGACGTAAAAGGACCAGTTCGAGTCATATCAGGTCCAGGCTCTGGTAAAACCATGACAATGGTGTTAAAATATCTTCACCTTCTTCACAATTGCTCTATGGATCCTTCAGAAATTCTATTTCTGACTTTCACGAACAAAGCAGCTATCGAAATCACTGACCGGATACTTGAATACAGCGCAATTTTAGGCACAGAAATCGATTATCACAGGATGAATGTTTCTACTATACATTCGTTTTGTAAAACAACGCTTGATTGCAACCCAGATTTACACGGCAGTAGGCCGAGTTTTGATGTACTAGATGAAATTGGCCAAGCAACGGTACTACTTAGACTCGCTGAAGACTATTTGTATAAAAGCAGCGTCGGAGCATGTAGAGAAATAGTGGAAAACATTATTCCCTATATTAACAAAATCACCGACGAGAATCTATCAACTGAAACTGTATATAACTACTTGAAAGGCAGACTAGTAGGCATAGCCAATTTAGAAGACAAAGAAATCAACAAGATTAAGAATGCTATACATCTTAATGCTCTATACCCAATATACGAGCAAGCCATCGATGATCTTAATTATATAGATTTCGCACACATGCAGAGATTAGTGTACGAACAGATGATGAGTAGTCCTGTATTCTTATCAGAGCTGCGATCGAAGTATAAATATCTCTTAATCGATGAGTTCCAAGACACTAGCTTTCTACAGAATGCAATTCTGCTGAGTATATCTGAACCATTATACAACTTTACAGTATGCGGTGATGACGACCAAGCTATATATCGTTTTAGAGGTGCGACAGTCCAAAACTTCTTGTCATTATCTGATAGAGTCACTGGGCTTAAAAGCTATTATCTCTCGACTAACTACAGAGCGAATAAAAACTTAGTTGAGTTTTCGAATCTGGTTATAAAGAGCAATGAACAGTATAGACTACCCAAAACAATTATATCTTCATCAGTGGAAGATGGACTGGTAAGCATTGATAGACATGCCACTGTTGATGATGAGATAAGCATTGTTGTAAGTAAGATCGAGAGCTTGGTTAATAATGGTGATTTGTTATATGGGCAAATTGCTATTCTATTCAGGTCTATCAATAATTTCGCTTTAACGCTCGTAAGAAAATTAAGAGAAAGACAGATTCCCTATACAGTTAAAGGTATAGATAAGTACGAAAGTTCTTCTGTTATTAAATCTGTAGTTTCAATCCTCGATTATTTAGTAGACCAAAAATGTAACGAGATTAATCTTGTAGATAACTCCCTATTTGCGAATGAGCTGTGCTTGGAAGCCTATCAACCGGAGGAACATAACAAAGTAGGGATCAATGCACATGACTTCGAATATGCAAAATCATTGCAGCTGATCAAGAGCAAAATAGCAACTAAAGAGTATCATAGTAATTTGGCTATCTATTACGATATCTTGAACAACAACATTGTTAAGGACTGGATAAAAGAAGAAGACTATGGTAATTTGCAAGACATTGGATACTTATCAAATGTTTTCAATCTGTTTGATACTATTCACAAAAGGACAGATCCTTATCTTCTCAATGCGTTAATTAGAAGTCTAGTTATGAAGGGTATAGAAGATAGTGCATCAGACACAACAGATGCCATTCAGATAATGACTATTCATCAAGCAAAAGGTCTTGAATTCCCTTGTGTAATAATGCCCAATCTGATTAAGACACCTAGTAAACTAAACAAGTTTTGCATGTTAGATGAGTTATTCAATTATGAAGTCAATGACTCATCAGTTATTATGGATGTTGATGAGCGAAAAGTGTTTTACGTGGGAATTACGAGGGCTGAGAATGCACTACTACTTTCCTATTCAGATCGGTCACTAAACGGCAAGAAACAAACTATTAGTCCATATTTGAAAGATCTCGAACAATTGGCTAAGATTAGTGCCCCAACCTTCAAGAAGAGATCGGAAGAGCACACGTCTGAACTCCAGTCACCGAATACGATCT
>CALBTS010000065.1 GCA_937968035.1 uncultured Methanomethylovorans sp. | reverse complement strand
TTTCATTACATCCCATTTATTTGACCGGTATTTCGAAAGCAAAAGTAGATCCTTTTCCCACCTCACTTTCGATCCAGACCGTTCCTCTGTGCATCTCCACTAATTTCTTGACGATGGCCAGGCCAAGGCCCGTTCCTTCATACCTGCGATTGTTTGCAGTATCAAGCTGACCAAATACCTTAAAAAGCTTTTTCTGATCTTCTTCAGAGATACCGTTTCCGGTGTCAATTACTTTAAACAGAATTCTCTCGTCATCTGATCTAATATTTAAGGTCACCTTACCGGCAGTGGGGGTAAATTTGATAGCATTGCTAAGAAGGTTGTATAGTATCTGTTTTAATCTAACTCTGTCAGCTTTGATGGTTCCTATGCTGCAATCTATGTTCTGCTCAAGCTCGACCCTTTTATTTGCTGCAAGAGAAGAACATGCCATTACAACCTCATTGGTGATGTCATGAATAGATATATTATCACATGACAATTCCATTTTCCCAGCTTCTATTTTTGAAATATCGAGTATGTCATTTATAACGAGGAGGAGATGCTTGCCACTTTTAGACACATTAGTGATGTATCTAACTTGTTTTTCATTTAGACTTCCGGTCTCACCTTCCAGCAGAATATCAGAAAAACCAATTATAGAATTTAGAGGTGTTCGCAGTTCATGGCTCATATTGGCTAGAAAAGCACTTTTGGCAGTATTTGCCTTTTCTGCCTCGATCGCCAGATAATTGGCTTTATCTATTGCCTTACATAGCTCTTCTTCTGCATACTTGCGCTCTGTGATATTGCTTATGATGACCATCTGGCCCATCTTACTCCCATAGTTGTCATGCAATGGCAGGAATGTAATATTGAACCACAGGTAAGATCCGTCTATCTCCTGCTTGATCTCAATGCTGTCTTTTTCTCTGTCACCTGCTTCTCTGTTCAAAATGTCACACCATGGTCCTGACAATTTTGATACATGCGTTCCTATGTCATTTGATCTTGTGTACCGATTGTTCACAGCAGAAATATTATAGTCCACAATTCTCTGCTCCTTATCAAAAACGATGACACCATCATGGGTATTTTCAAAAAGCAGACTGCGGGCAACAGGGGTCAGATTGAACAGTTTGTATCGTGTAAATCCCATGAATATAATGATGGCACTCAATGTGAGGGAAAAGGGAGAAGGATCGATCTCCCATGGAAACAGTCCCGACAGACGGATGAAAAGGGTTAAAAGTGGTATAGATGATCCGATGATCACAACATAGATCTGTTTGTGGAAATCAGGCAGTGTCACTTGTAACATACTAAAAAGAAGAATTAAGCCCATGATTATACAAAAAGTAGTAAACATGATATGTACCCAATACCATATACCAGGCTCAAAATCCAATGCGGGGAACAAACCACCATAATTAACATACGCGCTCTTATGGAATAAATTGTGATGTTCAGTCGTGAATACAAGTAAAAGAGTTATGATCGGAACACAGGATAGAAGGGTCATTACAGGTGTTGGCAACCCGTCTTTTTTGCTACTGTAATTTACTGTGAAGAGCAAGAAAAGTAAAGGAAGCACAGAAAGTCCAATATACTGCATTTTATAAAATATCAAAATAGTATGGATATCAATCGAGGATATTTCAAATGCATAAAAAAGTGAATAGAAGATCATGGAGATCAAAAGTAAAGATAAATATTTTGCACCTTGGATCGTCCTGTACCCTTGGATATAGTACAAAAGGATGCATAAAATAAAACACGAAACAAACAAAGGTACTGAGCATATATTGAAATACATATCTCTGTCCTGTTCTATTACTGATACACTGTTTTCTATGGTTTCAAATTACGATCCATGCGGTTTATTTATGTTAGAGTTTTATGTATGTATATTTTAATATAAATAATATGTGATTATTATTAGGAGGGAGGACAAACTAAATATCGTCATTTGAATCCGAGAAATCCAATTTTGTCAAAGCCTAGATAAAACTAAGCTAAATGAGTAAGAACAATAAATCTTAGA
>CALBTS010000064.1 GCA_937968035.1 uncultured Methanomethylovorans sp. | reverse complement strand
AAAAACTGGAAAATGGTCTTATTATTATACGAAGTACGTTGATAACAATAGTAATCCTCTGCCATATTCTGGTGAATTATTCCTCACTGAAACATATGAAAATGGTATAAAAAATGGACTTTCCGAAAGATTTTCATCGCTCGAAGAAATGAAGTATTTGTGCGATACTTCGATTTACAAAAATGTTAATCCATTGGATACATGCACAAAGCAGGTATACAAAAAAGAATTTCAAAGTTTCTATTATAAAAATGATGAATTACATGGTCCATGTGTTGTTAAGGATTCCATTGGTACTATAATTTTTAAAGGTAATTTCCTCTATGGGAAAAAAGACGGTGAATGGCTTGAAAGTTATAAAAGCGAAGATGTTGATAATAATTCGTTTTACATTTTCGAGAAGGGCGAATATAATCAGGGCAAGCGAGTTGGGAAATGGAAGGAATATGCAAATGAAGATTTTGTTTGGCAAACATCATATTATTACAATGGAAAATTAAACGGTGAAATGGTTAATCATTTAAAAAATGGTGGCACAAGAGAAATAAAGAGATTTAAAGACGATTTTCTAAAAGAATTAATTGTTTATGACTCCACTGGCAATACGGTATTAACTAAATATGAAATATTGAATGAAACAAATTATAGTTTGAAAGTAAGAAAGTCAGAATACAATAAAGGTAGATTGACTGCAAGTCTTGAATATTACATAAAAAAGGATGACCCAGTCCTAAATTATAATTTCTTTGAATTTATATTTATGTTAAAAACAGGAAAACTGTCTGATGGCGAAAGTGGATATCCCGATGGAGAATTGATTTTGTATGATGAAAACGGAGATGTAAAAATACAAGGAAAATTAAAAAAAGAAGATAAGGTTGGAACTTGGAAATATAACTATCCAGAGCAAGATGTTCAAATACAAATTGAATATACAAATAATGAGCCTGGTATAGAAAAATATTATACCTTGAGTACAGGAACAGTTTTTAACGGGATTTTCAAATTTACAGACAATGAGAATAAAATTGATGAAGAAAGAAAAATAAAAGATGGTTTGAGAAATGGAAAAACAGTTTACATTGACATTGCGACAGGAAAGACGACAAAAAAAGAAAAGTATGAAGACGGGAAAATCAAATAAATACTGGCGGTAACATCGTATATAAAACATTTGGCAATCAGTGGTTTATCAAGAGTTTCAGTCCTTATCAAAAGTATTTGTAACTTGACAGGTAAGTGCTTCGAAATGCCAAACGTTTCATATACGTAACCGTTACCAAACATTAAAAAATGACTACATATGATAATTAAACGAATAACTGCAAAAAATTACAGGACTCTTGAAAATATTGATATCGAATTTAAGGGATTCTATACCGCAATTAGTGGACGGAATAATGCTGGAAAATCTAATGTTATTAGAGCAATTCGTGGTATACTAAATCAAGGAATAAGATTCAGGTTTTCTGGTAATTCGATTATGGGGATTGATGCATTTGATTGGAAAGATGAGATTACAAGTTGGAAAAAAGAATCCAAAGAAGATGTAAGCGTTGATTTGACGCTTGAGATTGATAAAATAAGCGATTCTGCTATTTATAAGTTTCTAACAGATTTGATTTTTAAGGATGCAGAGAATATTGATATTACTGACAAAGAAAATCTGCAAATTAAACTTACAAAAACAGTTAAAAACGAAACGAAATTTGTAGTTCTTTTTGGAAATAATGAGGTTAAAGAAGACTATCAAAAGCAAGAAGTACTCAAGCGTCTGCGAGGAACACAATGTCTGATATTCCATAATTCAACAAGAAATGAAAGTTTCAATCCATTTGGTGATAGTATTGATAAGGTTACAAATTTTATTGGAACTTCGGAATTAGATGCAATAAATAAGAAAAAGGAAGAGTTGGTTAAAATCGTTCAAAAATCGCTTAAACACCATCAAGATGAATTAACAAATCTATTAGGAAATCTTGAGGAAAAATATGAAGTGAGTTTATCAACACAAGGTTTAAATTTTGAGAGAGAAACGATTGACATATCGTTAAAAGAAAAAGATGCCGATGTTTCGTTGGATGATTGGGGAAGTGGAACAAAAAACAGAACCCTTATTTTTCTAAATATTCTAAATGCTAAACGTGCTCAAAATTCAAGTGTTGAGTCAGATAGAATTACGCCAATTGTAATAATTGAAGAGCCTGAATGCTTTTTACATCCCCAAGCTCAAGCTGAATTTGGTCGGATATTACAAGACATCGCCACAAAACTTCAAATACAGGTAATAACTACAACACATAGTCCATATTTATTAAGTTTTAAAGAACCAGCAGCAAATATACTTATTGACAGAGATACAAAACCAAAGTGTAAAGATTCAAGTTCATATGTTGTTAAAACAGATAGTGAATCTTGGTATGAACCTTTTGCATTTGCTTTGGGGATAAATCAATCTGACTTTGGACCGATGAAAGATGTTATTTTTAGTGGAAATTCAAAAATACTACTTGTAGAAGGAATTATAGACAAGGATTACATGAATTATCTGCAAGAAGGAATTCATGGTGAAAATGCATTAAGGAATGATATTGAGATTTTTGCTTATGATGGGGCAGATAACTTAAAAAATAACATCCTAATGAATTTCATAAAAAGTAAGTTCAAAAATGTAGTTGTTACTGTTGATTTAGATAGATTTGACAGCATTAAGAGTTCTGTAATTGCAATTGGATTTAAAGAAAATCAGGACTTATTCCCTATTGGGAAAAAAGAGGTTGGCAAAGAGTCTATTGAAGGATTAATACCAACAATCGTATGTACTAATGTTTATGGTAGAGAAGCTGAAACCGTTCGCAGAGCAACAATGGGTAATGGAAAACCTCAAAAATCTGCAAAAAATGAATTGAAGAAAAAATTACTTGATGAGTTTAAAACATTGCCAATAAGTGAAGACTCCCATAAAGATTTTTATTTACTGACAAAAAGGATCAATAAAGCATTCAAATAAAACGTTTGGTAACAAAGGCTAAAATCAAGCGGGCGGAAAGTGTTAATTTTAAAGGCATTGCAATTAATAAACTTCATCACATGTTGACAGTGAAGTGCTCCGTAATGCCCGCCAGCTTCTAGCCTCAGCCGTTACCTTTTTCACACCCAAAATTTCACCTGATAAGTCTCTCCGGTTTAAAGGAGTTTATTACCTTTGCCGCATGTTTAACCAAAAGCGGGGGCAACGCTTAAAATTCTGCACAATGCGACATGAGACCTACCAAAACAGGACAGATAGCCAAGTTTCACACGCCGCTGCCCGGCGAAAATCCCGATCAGCTTTATGTTGTTCTGGAAATCAAAGATGACGTTAAAAGGCCAGGGGTGGATATTAAAGCGCTGAACACGGGATTTTCCTTCCCTCTTATCAGCACAGTTCTGCTTGAGGACATAGAAGTTGTGGAGGTTGACACTTCAGACCTTGTTGGACAAAAGGTCACGATCAACAAGGCCGACTACTCCCAAGCGACAGGAAAAGTTGTAAAGGTGAGTGAACAGAAAATATTACTTGACCTGACAAAAGGCGTAAAAGGTGTTGAAACGAATGTTTGGCTAACAATTGTGGACGCCAGCGGACAGGAACACTACGGAACTTTATTTGTGAACTAACCAAATGCCATGCACACCGAATTAACTGCTGCAGAAACTCAGGTGAAAGATTTCAGGCTTAAGCTTGGTGATGAAATCAGACTTGCGCGTGAGAAGAGAGGATACAGCAGGGAGCAACTGGCTGAAATGATGGACATCAAACCAGAGACAATTTCAAAGATTGAAAATGGAAAGTTCACCATTACGGTGGACTACCTGGTGCGTTTTTCGATCTTTTTAGACTATGAATTCAGAGTAATCGAAAAGCATTAAACTTGTATCATGGCCGATGTACACGACAAAGCGACCAGAAGCTACAACATGAGCCGCATCAGGTCAAAAGACACAAAACCGGAATTGATCGTAAGAAAATTTCTTTTTTCTAATGGGTTCCGATATCGTTTGAACGATAAAAACTTACCTGGAAAGCCTGATATTGTACTTGCCAAATACAAAACCGCTATTTTTGTTCAAGGTTGTTTTTGGCACGGTCATGAAAATTGTAAATACTATCGTATTCCAGAAACCCGAAAAAAATGGTGGATGAACAAATTATGTCAAACTAAAAATAATGACGAAAAAAATCAAACGCTACTAAAAACTGCAGGTTGGAAAGTCATTGTTGTTTGGGAATGTGAGTTGAAAAAAGAAAAAAAGGAAAAAACATTATTGTATTTGATAGAAGAATTTAGATGTCAATAAAAACGAAATCAATACCGATAATTGACTTATTCGCAGGACCAGGTGGTCTTGGGGAAGGTTTTTCATCTGTTTTGAATGAAACTGGTGAAAGAGCGTTCGAAATTAAACTATCCATTGAAATGGAACCTAATGCCCACAAGACCCTTGAGCTGAGAAGTTTCTTCCGGAAATTTCCAGCAGGAGAAGCACCAGAATCATATTATGAATTATTACGCCAAAAAACTGAAAAGGAAAGGGATATATACAGGGAGGAACTATTTAAGGAATATCCAAAAGAAGCAGCAAAAGCAAAAGAAGAAGCCTGGTGTGCTGAATTGGGAGGAGAACTTTTCCCTACTGATATGGTGGACGAAAGAATAAGGAAAGCACTAAATGGTGAAAAGAATTGGGTATTGATTGGAGGACCACCCTGCCAAGCCTACTCTTTGGTTGGTAGGTCGCGCAGGCAATGGAAAGAAGAGCTGGATAATACTGACAAAAGAGTTCATCTTTATAAGGAATACCTGCGAATAATTGCTTTTCACCATCCGGCTGTCTTTGTCATGGAGAATGTTAAGGGACTCCTTTCTTCAAAAGTAAATGGTGAAAGAGTATTTGATCTGATAAAGAAAGATCTTAAGAATCCTGCTGTCGTTTTCGAAAATGTTAATTCACCAAAATATCATTTGTATTCTTTTGTAAAGGAACCTTCAGATAGAGAAGACGGTAATCCTTTTTATGAAAAGGACACAGATTTTTTGATAAAAACAGAAAATTATGGTGTGCCTCAAAAAAGGCATCGGGTATTTATTCTGGGCATCAGGGAAGATGTAAATATGACACCCGGCATTTTAAGACCGAACTCACAGCAAATAAACCTTAAGGAGGTAATTCAGGACTTGCCAAAGGTAAGAAGTGGAATAAGCAAGTCATTGAACATTTTTTATAATAACGATGGAATGAAAAATAGGTACTATATCAAGGTAGCTGACTCAAAGGCTAACTGGGAAATGTACATAAATGATTTAGTGCTTGTTGTTTCTGAATGGAAAGGTTTTAATATTGAAAACCTTCCTTCTTTCATAAAAAGTAGTCCATTTGAAACAGGGGCGGAGTTTATCCCATTTAAAACTCCTGAGAAGACAAACCCGCTTTCTTTCTGGTATGCAGATAACAGGTTAGGAGGGGTTTGCAATCATGAGTCAAGACAACACCTGAAACAGGACCTGAAGAGGTATTTTTTTTCATCTGTTTTCGCAAAGGCACACAACAGATTTCCTCGCCTTGAAGAATATGAAAAGTTTGATACTGAGCTAGTGCCAGACCACAAGAATGCTCTATCCGGAAAGTTTGCAGACCGGTTCAGGGTGCAACTGGCCAACGAACCAGCGACTACTATAACCAGTCACATTTCTAAGGATGGGCATTATTTTATTCATTACGACCCAGAGCAGTGCAGAAGTTTCACAGTAAGAGAAGCAGCAAGGGTACAAACCTTCCCTGATAACTATCTCTTTTGTGGCTCTAGAACGGCTCAGTTTCACCAAGTTGGGAATGCGGTACCGCCTTATTTTGCTTATCAAATCGGATTATTAGTTCATAATTTAATAATGTTAAACAAGGAAGTATGATGAATAAGAACATTGTAATTGAACATATTAGAGAAAATTATCCCGATATTGAAAAAATGAATTTTTCGTATGGGGGCATTAATGTTGATACTTTTGTTGAAAGTCAGATACTTCCACTTTTATTTTATTATAATGCAACTTCACAAAGTAATCGAATCATAACCTTATTTCTGCCACAAAATTCTAAGGCATCCTTTTTATTGCCTTTTGTTTCTGCCTTTGCCTCATATAGAACATCAATAATAGATACAATGAAGGGAAGCAGGTTCGAAAACAAAAAATTTGTTAATCATGAAAAGCAAATCGTATATAATGGAACAGTTTATTCGATCATATACATCGATTACATTACTAGGCATCTAATATTGCAAGATGGTTGCGGGCGCAGATATGATGTTGACTTTGCAGAAGCCTTGTATTGCTGCCAATGGGGATATTTAAACGCAAAGGAAATTTACGAAACCTTAAAAGAGCTAGAGGAGCTTCATATTTTAGAAAAGAAGGATGTCTTTAAATTTCCATTAAACCCTTTTAATCATAATTACAAAGGTGTAATGCTATTTTCAAATGTATCAAAATTTGAGGAATTGACTAAGGTCGTTAAAATAAATGGAAATGACATCAGGGACGTTTTGAATGTTCAAAAAACGATTTTTTCGGAACTAAGAAATAGTATTGAATTAAAACCTATTTCTAAGCAGAGGACTTTTGAAAAGCCTGTTTCGGTTGTTGTTTCACGCATTGATTCTTTTAGAGCTTTTAATCAGATTATCTCTGAGAACCAAGAAACGCTTAGAAATATTAATACCATTGTTTTAGATGATTTTGACCAGGTATTATATAAACACTGGAAGAATAATGAGTTGGAAGAATTTGTCCAATCCTTTAAATTGAATATTTGCAAATTACTTGATCATCAAATTAAAAACGTATACCTAATCTGTGAGAATAGAAATTTTGATATTTTCCCCATTCTTAAAAAAGCTCAAATCTCTACAATTCCTTGGTTATTAACACCAAATGAACGAATAGTACTTAATAATGCTCCGGTGTTTTTCCCGAAAATTACTATTAAAAGAATTTGCAACATCGAGTTTGAGGAGGTACGCAATAAATTACTTACTACTATTAGAGAATTTAAAGAGTTGGCAATTTCGACAAATTCATGTAATGGAGAAATACTAGAACCAATATCTAATTTGTTTGAAATCAGAGCAAAGCTAAATTCTTTTTCTTCAATTTTAATTTTTAAAGCTTTGATTTCTGAATCAATAAAAGGTATAATAAGCTTGAAAGAGAAGTGGTTTTATTCTGGTTCTGATTATGGGCTTTTGGATAGAACAATAGAGTTTTTACAATGTTTAGATGAAATGCAGGTTGAAACATTAAACTGTAAACTGCAGGCTTTAATAGAGATATTGGCTAATCAATCCACAATTGGCGATAGGAGCGTCAAGATTTTTTGTAGTAATGAAAATAAAGAGGACAAAGATTTTGCTTTAAACTATTTATCAGACAGGGTACCAGGAATAACCGTTGAAATTTTAGAAATATCAGAATATCAGTCTTTTAAAGGATCTATTGACCAAAATGATTACGTTGTGTTTTTTCCGTTGAAAATGAAAAGAGACATTAAAGGAACCTTTAATCAAATCTTCTTAAATCCTAAATTCCAAAACAATATCTTTATATTGAGTGATCAGGAGTTTGAATACGCAAAACAGAATTTTGTTAGTGGAAGTAGAATTGTTACTGAAATAGCTAGTCAAAAATTTAAGTATAATTTGCTAGGTATTCCTGAAGCCTCACAAGAAAATAACTTAAAATTAGATCTCATTGAAGTTGAATTAATTGAAAGTGAAAACACTCAGGATTTGATTCCTGTTGCAATTAAAGACAATGGAGATGAACAAAGTTCTCTGAAAATATCTGATTTGGAAAGTTTTTCCTTTATTGCAAACCAAATTGCTGAAGATTTGATAAAAAATAAGAAAAAAGCACTAGATGGAGAACAGCTTCGAATCTTTTTTAAAGATGGAACAAATGTTGAATGGCCTAAATATAAAAGAGTATTTTGCTTGGATGAGAATAAGGATGGTGATGAAATTTCACTTGAAAAGGATGCTTTAGATTTAAAAAATGGTGATCAAATTATACTTCCCAAAAGATCCGATGAATTAAGAAATATAATTAATGAAACGCTTGCCACTAGTGAAAAATACAAAGAATTAATCTTGTTTGATAACCTATGGAGGTCGGATATTGAATCATTTATAATAAAAGTCAATGGCTCATATGAAGCTTTTAAGCATGACTTAAGAAATAATGGATTTGAAATACTATCAGATCATACAATTAAAAACTGGATAAATGGGGATACCATGATGCCTCATAATTTTAAACAATTATTAGTTGCGCTAAGCCGCATGAAACTTGTCGACTCTGAGAAATTAGGGATTTATTACAAAAACAATAAAAATCTAAAAAAGATAAAACTTGAATTTGTGAAAAAAGCAATAATAAAATTAATTTTATCCTTTAAAAGCATAAGCACCGCGGGTGATGAGGTTTTTGATGATGATCTCCTGGATAAATTCATTGATCACATTAGTATTAAAAAGGTTGTTGCAATTATAAAATTTTAGGCAATGCCAATTAGCCCTGCAAAGATCGGAAGAGCGTCGTGTAGGGAAAGAGTGTAGATCTCGGTGGT
>CALBTS010000063.1 GCA_937968035.1 uncultured Methanomethylovorans sp. | reverse complement strand
AAAGTTAAACGACGAATTTCTAAAACTAATGGATTACGGTTTAAAAATATCTACAAAACCTTCCAAGACAAGCGGAATTGTAGACGATATATTACGCACAGGGGATGATGTGCCAAGCGGATTACCTACAGAACTCCCAGAAGAAATAGTCGAAGAAATAGTTGACACGGTATCAAGATACACAGATTTGTTTTCAAGAATTTTAAGAGATGACGCAACTATTAGAATAACCGCTGCAACAATTTCAGATTTAATTGATTACATCATAAAAAACCCAAGCAAAGTATATGATATAATACCCACCTCTGGAACAACAGAACTTATTAACAAACTATACGGACGTGGTGCTGAAGGAAAAATTCTTGCAGAATTCATTAGATTGATGCGAAACTGCAGGGGATTCCAATCACAAATAGCAAGTGAAGCAAGCTTCGATGCATTTATAACAGCTACTGCAAAAGCAGCTAAAAAAGTATTGGAATCTGGAAAAGACCCAACGCTTATGAGACTGTGGGACACCCTCTTCGACATAACGGGCGACCTCAAACCACTTGACACAATTACAAAATCAAAATCGTATAGTCAACTATATTCCCTTGTATACTCACTGGGAAACAACAATACATCCCAGTGGATACCATTAATTATTAGATGGGTTAGAGCAAAAATAATCTCAACAAATGCTAAATCACTTGTGTTATATGGTCCAATGGGTGCAGGTGGGCACACATGGGGATGGAAATCTGGTGTAGTAATGTGGTTAGCATTTGAAGCGGGAATGGTTTATTACACAATATCATTTATACTCGGAATAAACCCTACCCAAGTAAGCAAAACATCCAGCAGTTATATAATAGGAATCAATACACTATTGAGCGAACTGGATGAACAGTGTGACCACGAAAAAACAGATCAATACTCAGCAATACTTGAAAGAGCCCATGCTAAAATAGAAGAATATAGGAAATTCAGACAAGAACACGATTCCGCAATAGAAGGAGATGTAGCTGGACTCGGAGCAATTATGGACTCCGAACTTGCAACATTTGACGCAAGAATAAAACAATACGACGATTGTAACGCAGCAACCGGTACTGGAACAACACCCGGCACTGGAAGCAGTTCAGATTTCACAGCACTTCAAATTGAAATCGGCAAGAGAGATGCAGCAGTTACATCAATATTCTTCAGTGGGCAGACAAACCATTCTGCAGGGAACACAGCAGAAGTTGCAAGGATTGCAGAAGTCCACCAAACAGAATATGACAAATTCATAGGATTCCTTGCACAAAATTGGCAAACAATTCTTGCAAATAATTACAATGGAACCACCGATGCAATGGGCAAAGTGCATTACGAACACCAAAAACTACTCACAGCATGGGCAACAGAAAGCCCAAGGGCACTTGACACGTCTACAATTAATCAGCTAGTAGATGATGCTAAGTGGGGTATTATCAATCAGTCAAACACCTGCAGCGACCTATGCGACAATGGTTCAAGTGAATTGCCTGAAGCAATTGAACTACTAGAAGATTTAATCGAAGATGCGGAAGACTTGCTAAGTCAATATAGCACCGAAATAGGAAATCTCAACCGGACAAAAGAACTGCAGAACACAATTGATATTGCAAAAGGAGAACTTGAACTGTATAATAATTGTGGAACATCTGCAACCCCAGTAAGCGGAGATTTACTTTCAGTTATCAGAGATCTGCAGGACAGACTTAGCAACACCAGATGGGCTTGTTATGACTTCCTCAAGAACGGTGCAGTCAGTTCGCTTGCTGCTCTGCTACCGTCTTATGCAGACCAATTAGTAGAACTACAAAGCATAATAAATGACAGAGCTCCCGAAGTGGAAGCACTTGGATTGACAGCAGAATTACAAAAGGATCTTGCATACTACCAGTCCTACTACGACTATTACCTAAGCCAGTCGTCTACAGGAACTCCAGTTGAAGAACTCCCAGAAGACTCTCCACTCTACGAGCAGCTGGACTCTCTGTTCAGTGATTTGAATACTTTCTACTGGAACTGTTACAATGCAAAGAAGAGAGGCGACACTACTAACTTCAACAGCAACCTTGAAGTTTACGAAGGTTTGATTGCAGAACTTGAAGGATTACAGAGTTCTAAAGCAACAGAGATTGCAGACATAGGGTACACTTCAACAGTAAACAAGAACCTTGTAGACCACCGAGCAAGGCTTGCAAGTCTAAAATCCACAAGTTCCTCTGGAGGCACTACTAACCCACCAACCCCTACAACACCAACTACTCCAGACGACAGTGATACCACAGGTGGGTCATATGTCAACGAATCGTACAACAAAGCGGTGGCGTTGATTGACAAGATTGACGACAACTCTTCTGCCTGCTGGGAGCTCTGTAAGAGTGGTGCTAAAGCTGCACTCACTGCATCCCTGAAAACCTACACAACAAACTTGAATGCACTCAAGAAACTGTATGCAGAACACTTGCCGGAACTCAAGTCTGCCAGTGCAGATTCATGGGTTGCAGGAGACATTGAATACCACAATTCAGACATTGCTAAACTCCAGAACTGTGCAACCACAAGCACAGAAGAGCCAGAGGAAGAAGAACCTGTAGAGGAACCGGAAACTCCAGACACCACAGACATGACAGACGAAGAAGTGATTGACACCGTAGATCAGATGTTGGACGACATGGAATCAATATGGGATGAAGCACAAAACGCAACCGTAACAGAAGAGGTGGTTTAAATGTCCACAGTTTCCAAGATAATAAAAAGCATAGTAGATGCACCAGACATCTACCTTTTCAACGATGCAACAGACCTGCAGACTCTCATCACTCAATACGAACAGATGCTTGCAGCACTCAAAGCACTGGTTGCAAAAGAGAGTGCAGTCATCCAATCGGCTGGATATACTGCAATAGTCCAGGCTGCAATCACTGTTCACCAAGACAGAATTAACCAATTGAAAGCCAGACTTGCAGGTGAATCCGTTTCAGCCGGTGACATCTCATACCTTGTTAGCCAGTATACGAACCAATTGGATTCATACGCATACCTTGGAAAGCAACTCTGCACCGGTGGCTATGTAGATGAACTCTCTACTCTTCTCCCTAAATATAAAAACGTCCTTGCTGCACTAATAAGTCTGAATGCAACATCCAGAACAGCCATAGAGCAGTCAGGATATGGCCCAATAGTCACAGGTTCTATTTCCCTGCACACAATTGAGATACAAAACCTTGAAGCATGTGTGCCAGTTCAGCTAACTCTCCCGGAAAACGGGATAATAACTGGCTGCAGAGTCAATGCTACTGTGGATGGAGACACCCTAGAAATCGATCTTCCAACAACAGTAGTCCCAGCGGGCAGTGAACCGAGAGTAAATGTAAGACTTGCAGGTTGTAATGCTCCTGAAAAACCAGATTCCTCTTCTCAAGCTGGTAAATGTGTGCTAGAATATACCTACGACGAAATCTCCAGCTTCATGTACGTTGATAAAGCCTTCTACAGTCAGGCTACTATGAAGCTGGGATCTCTGTTAGGTGGCCGGACGGTTACTCTTAGAGTAAATAAATCCAAACCCTATGATTCCTACAGTAGATTAGTAGCTGTAATAGTAAGAGACGATGGGTTGGTTGCCAACGAAGAGATGCTTACTGCAGGATTGTGTGCTTATTTCCATCGTTCCGAGTGGGATAGCCAATATGACCCGGTAGATCATTCAAGATATATTGCTCTGGAATCTGCTGCAAAGGTAGAAAAGCTCGGAGTGTGGGCAACACCACTTGCAAGCACAGATACAGGCCAGTGTATTATCACTGCAGTCAGGTCAACAACCACAGGCGGTACAACTTCAACAACTGCATTGGTCTATGTAGACAATGTATACATGGGAATGACCAGTACCACAGAGCCATTTACCCTTGCTGTAGGCGAAAGAACCATCAGAGTAGTAAGCAGCCAGTACGGAATAGGCACTACCACCGTAACAATCACCAAAGGCGGTATGTCTACTGTAAATGTCCAGGTAGGAGAAAGTTCGGAACCTGGCGAACCAACCGAAAAAGGCTATGTTACGTTCCAGGTGCTAAGAAAAAGCACGTCTGGAGATTACATAGGTACCACAGCAGAGATGTGGGAAAACAACAGGTTCAAGTTCATGGTGGAATCTACCAAAGACAGAGTTTCCACAGACATTGGAGAGCACACATACCTGTTCAAAAAAGATGGTTACGAGGATAAAACGGTATCCGTAACCGTAGAAGCCGACCAGGAAGTGCTTGCAAAGGCAATATTGACATCCACAGCAACAGACCCTGGCACTTCTGATACTCAAGGAACCATAGATTTCATAAGTTCTCCAACAGGAGCCAAGATATACGTCAATGAAGAGTATGTTGGCCTCACAAAGAAGACCAATTATCCAGTGGGTCCAGGTGTTTACACAATCTGGATAAAAAAGACAGGATATATTGATTATACTCAGACAGTTTTAGTGGAAACTGGTAAAAAAGAGATTGTAGATGCTGCATTATCAGCCTCAGCACCATCCGATGATCCCACAACAGAACCGAGCACAACCGAGAAAGGTACTGTAGACTTCATTACAAGCCCTACAGGAGCTTACATCTACGTAAACAATGTCTACATAGGGATGACCAAGAAAAGTGGCTACAAACTCCCTGCTGGGGTCCATTTGGTGACCTTCAGGAAGAACGGATACGATGAGTGGGAGGACACTATAGGTGTAACAGCCGGTGAAAGATTGGCAGTTGAAGCAACACTCCAATTATCCGAAGTTGCTGAAGAGGAAGAAGAGGAAACTACTGAAGAAACCACTTCTACGAGTCCTGTCTACTGGTCAAATTACCCCAATTACTCTACGAGCTACCCTTCATCCTACAACACCACCGAGACAGAGCTCCCACAGGGGGTAACTTCTGAACCTTCGTCAACCTCAGCAGTTCCAGCCGAGGAAGATGAGGGAATGCCAGTGCAAATCATTGTACTTCAGGAAAACCCTGATAAAGAAGAACTCGGTAAAGTGTTTAAAGAGGTCAAGAAATTCTTCAAGAAATACTGTGAGCAGAAATTGAAGTTCATTGCAACCACTCAGGAACCCATCGAGCCGGATACAGACGAGGAAGGCAATGAAACACTCACAGACATCAACTCCATGGAAGACCAGCTGGACCTTGACAAAGTACAGGACGACAGAGGTATTATCGTAATACTTTGGCCCCCCTCTGGGAGCTCTGTAGCAAGCAAAGGCGAGACTTTGACTAGAGATGAATTGCTGAACAGGTCAGTAGTGTGTACGGTACCACTGGACGACTATTTCAGCAAGGAAATATCCGGTTCAAGCAAAACCACATTGGGACTTAGTACAGAAGGAGCACTGTCAATGGTATCAACCATGACCAATGCCCTGCTGGAATGGTACCTGGATGACCACGAAGCTGAAGAAGATACCGACGAACTGCCAGAATTCGGAAAAGAGTTCTGTAATATCAAAGAAGAATCGGAAGAAAGACCATCAGCAAAATGCGTAAAGAAATGGTTGAAGAAATACAATGAAAAAATAGAGGAATAAATGCGCCCAAGACTACCCGAATCCATACAGCAGGAGATTTGGAACAGATCTAAGACAGAAACAATCAGGCAAATGGCAAACAGGTTTGGAATAGACAAAGGCACAGTTAAAAAGTACGCAAACCCACAATTCATTTAATCATTAGTTTTTCTTTTTAAACTATCTAATTATAATTGGATTTTCTTTTTATATTCAGCACCCTCAAGATTTGCATGAGGTGCTAACATAGAAACTGATCCACTGGAAGACCCGACTCTTGGACTTGCAGAGGAATCACCTGACTTAGACCCAATCGACTCTTCTGAACCAGAAGTGTTTGAAGTAACTAAACCGATGAAGTTCACTGGGAATTTCACCATTGTAGTTACTCCAAATGATGTGGTAGCAGAGGAAGAGATACTTCCAGAGGAATCTGGTGCAGCCACTGTCGCAACTGAACCGGAAGACGAGTTCGGGATGACAGGGGATTCAAGGGGTTTCTTCAGTGATTCAGCCACAGTCCATTTGGATGCATCAATTGGTGAGATCACTCCTGAAGGCTACCTGAAAATACCCAACGTAACCATCGCCAGGACAATGGTGCAGGTATACGAGGATAATAAAGGTAAAGCCAAGAGAGTGCTCAAAGCCGCTGATGCGCTAAGAGATATGATCGAATTCGGTTCTGGAAGACCTGTCACCGACGAACATCCAAACGGTGGCGTGGTAATGTCCAAGAAAGATACGAGAGGATTTATTGACAACCTCTACTTCACAGATGCAGGTGAAGTGAAATCTGATATCTACATCACTTGTCCACGTCTGAAGAAGACTGTACAGGACGGTAAGAAATCAGAAGTGTCTATAGGCTTCTACAGCAACGTCAACTCAACCCCAGGTATTTTCAACGACGAAGAATACGACGAAGTACAGACTGACATTTGGCTAGACCATCTTGCTATAGTAAAGAATGGCAGATGTTCAAGGAAAGATGGCTGTGGAATCACGGACAGTGTGAAACCCAAGGTCAAGATAGTGAAAGTCAAGGAGAAAGTAATTCCAGCAGTCGTAGCTGACAGTGCTGCCACGGTTGCGGAGAAGACAAAGCTGATCAACGAAATCCATCTGGTTACGGATTCTGATGTACTGACTGCAGACCTTATGAAGATGAACGTGTCCCAGTTAAAACTGGTAAAAGACATGTTGAGTGTTCCAAAAGGTACAGCTGTAAGAATAAAGGATTCAAAACCCATCGAACATGTCGATGATGTGTGCGCAAGACTGTTCGAATAAACCCATCGAGTGTGATACAATATGATGAAAGTAAAGCAAGACGATCTTAAAACCTTGAATGGTTTTGCTGCAGGTGCTGCTACAGCATATGGTATGCTTGTAGAGAGGTCTGCTGCAGGAACTGTCAAGGGATGTATAGGCGCTGGTCTGGACTACCTTGGTGTAGCATGTGACCGTGAAGTAATCAATGAAGATAACCCTGGCTTCTATGAAACCTATGACGTAATGGAAGTCAAGCCAAACGGTATATGCATGTGCTGGCTGATGGGCGGAACCACATCTACAACCAACGCATACCTGAAACTTGGCGGAGCAGCATACGGCGCAGGCACTGAAGCAGTAGGATACCTTATTCCCGAAGCAACTCCTGCAGTAAGAACTGTTAACACAATTGCAAGAAACGTGGGAGATGCAACAACCGGTGATGTAGGCCACGCTGACTTCGACCAGGTACTTGTAGGCAACGCTGCAGCAGGCGACCTTACTCTTACACTGGATGCAACCAAGATAACTGCTCTTGCACTTGTCCCAGGCGATTACATTGTAATCGATTCTGATGCTGCACAGGAAGTCAACAGAGTAGTGTCCACTACAACCACCACGATCACTCTGCAGAACCCATGTGCTGCAGCATATACCACAGCTGCAAACGGTACAGTATACAAACTTGTGCAAGTAAAGGTGCTTCTGCTGTAAGAGGTGTGCGAAAATGATAACTAACGACGCTGGATCTATACTTGAAGAAGTAACCGAAGCATACAAACTGCAAATCAACGAGTACTTCGAGAAGAACAGAGACAACATGACTGCAAGGAACGTCCTGGCACAGAGGAAAGTCGGTGCTAACGTTGAAATCGATGTAGTCATGAAGTACGACCGCAGAGGCCCCGGAGCACAAATCGTTGCAAAAGGCGGTTCTCCTGACAAAACAGGTGTCACAGGCACTCCAACGTATTTCCCACTCTATCAGATCGCTGCTGGGTTCTCTGTCAATGCCAAAGACATGAAGATCGACGGCAAGATAAAGAACAGGAACCTCGAAGTTGCAATGGGAGATATCAAGAGAGCAGAAGACAACCTTGCAATTAACGGAAACTCCACCTACAACATAACAGGTATCGTCGGTGCAGCCAGAGCTAACACCAACGGTAAGATTGCTGCATCCGGCGGAACTTACAACAATGCGGGTGCATGGTCTGGAGAAACCGGAACTGATATCTACTCTGATATCAAGCTTGCAATAGACCTGATGGATGACAGGTACGAACCTGCCTTTATCCTTGGTAACAAGATAACCACAGGTAAGCTCGACAGGATGAGCTCCGAGAGAATCCCATACTACATGGAGATCGCTTCACTGTTCGGTAAGAGCAACCCCAAGGACAAGAGCTTCATCTGGACTTCCGCATACGTTCCAACCGGCTATGCTTACGTAGTCGCCAAGGACATGGAAGCCGGAGAATGGGTAGTATCAGAGAACCCAAGAGTGGTACCTTATGCTGTCGCCCCAGGTGAGAACTATCCGTTCGAAATACTGAGCTGGGCAACCCCTGAGATCCACTGTAACGAAGCATTCGTAGAGATAGCGATTACATAATCGCTACTCTTTTATTCTATTTTGGAGGTTATTATGACTGATGAATCAAGTGAAACTGTAACCACAACTACAGAGCGCCCAGTTGGGCTGATTGGTTCAATCGGCTGGGCACTGGAAACAGTAGCCGACGAAATAATCAGATCGGAAGAGCGTCGTGTAGGGAAAGAGTGTAGATCTCGTTGGTCGCCGTATC
>CALBTS010000062.1 GCA_937968035.1 uncultured Methanomethylovorans sp. | reverse complement strand
GTCAGGCTACGCTTCTTATGTTAACCTACGAGAAGAATATTTTGATGAGGGGAAAAGGCGTGATCGCATGGAACGATATAAGCCTATAACTGCCCATCGTTTAGCGTTCGAAAAAATCGCAAATTCTGTTCTTCCACAAGACAGACGATTTTACTTCTTATCAGGTTCTTATGGAACCGGTAAAAGCCACTTATGTCTGATGCTGGCAAGTTATTTCGCTCATCAAAGTACACTACCTGAAATGGAGGTATTTTTCAAGAACTACGAGTCGGCTCAATCAAATGTGCTTAAAAAAGAAGGACAAAAGCTAGAGGACGTCACGGGAGAGAGATTCTCAGTATCAAACATCAAGTTAAGGCGAAAAGAGGGTCGTTTCTTAGTAGCAATATGCAATTTTGGACTAGGATTAGATTTTGAGGGTGAAATATTAAATGCCGTACAAGAGGCCCTGGAACTGGAGGACAAGAATATTGAATTGGATAGCCATTATGGTCAAGCATTATTAAAGTTAGCTGAGATAGAAAAAAGCAAAGTTTTATGGCCTGAGTTCTTGAGTATACTTGAAAAAGAATACCCCGATTGGACCGAGAAGAAACTTAAAAAGGGACTAAAGGATTTTCACGAACAAGCTTTAAACATATTTAAGCAGTGTTTTAAAGGAACCACATTGACAGAGTTCACATTTGACAAGTCAAATCTTTCAAGCATTATTCAGGATATCACAAATAATGAGAAGTTTAAGAAGAAGTATAAAGGAATAGCTATAATCTACGATGAACTTGGCTATGCATTGGATGAAAAAAGGGTCAACCTGAGGACCCTGCATGACTTTGCGGAATTTTGTGCAAACAGCGGGATGAAATCTTTACCTGTCATTTTTGTTGGTACTGGGCATAAATCATTTGCAAGTCACGGAGAGGTTGGAGATAAGGTGCATTATTTGACTTTACAGGCAAGAGTACAGGAAGTAGCTTTACGTACAGAAGGGATGGAAGATATTATAGGTGCTATTGTCCAGTCAAGCACAGACTCTAATGTCTGGAAAATGGAAGTAGTCCCAAACAAAGAGATTTTCGCAATGTTTCCTGTAGAGTGTAAACGGTTGGGGATATTTACATGGCTTCCTGCTCCTGTTCTCGAAAGAAATATCATTGAAAATATCTTTCCGATGCATCCCCTGGCTACCTATGCTCTTTTGGAATTGGCAAGAAATGTTGGTTCCGATAACCGGTCGGTTTTCAAGTTTTTTTCCCCGGAATTCAAAACAGGTGATGATATTTTTGAAATTGCTGAGAAATATACATTCCCTTGGTTCGCAAATACCAATGAGATTCTAACCGGTTCCAAGTTAAATTTATATACTGCTGACTTATTAGTCGATTATTTCATTTTTCAAGGTTCAGGTGGCATTGATACCCGATCGTTTGTACCGAAGATAAAAGAAGCAATTTCAGATTTTGAGAAGACTATAAGGGAGCTAAAGAAGTATGTTAAAAAAGACACAACGGACAAGCTCTTTGATGAAAGTGACAGCACAATGGAAAGTATACTCAAAACCATGCTGATTTTTGAAATAATAAGCAATCGTGATGTTGAGATAATTCCTAACGAGGAAAATATCTGTTTTGCATTAAATGAATATTCTAAGCACGGAAAAGCCGGGATTAATGAACGGCTTAAAAAATTGGTGAGTGCAGGCATTATTTATAAAAACCAGGAAGGCTATTATGAATTTAAGAAGAGTGGAGCAAGAGATATTAACCAGCTGATCGATAATTACAAATCTGTTCCTGAGAATAGGCCATCAAATGTACTTCAAATATTCAAAGAGAAGATCTGGAATGAAAATCAATATCAATACTTTGAAGCCAAAGATGAAAATCTGAAATACAATGAAGATAAGAGGGTTAAAACAAAGTTCATTTCTGCATCTGAATTCACACAAAGTAAATACTCAAACGAATCGTTTTATGGCAATATAGAAGATGAGAGGCAAAAGACATCATTTGGAAAGGACTATTATGAAGGCACTGTAATAGTTGTTTATTGTGAAAATATTGATCAAATCAATCAATCAAAAGCCTTCACACGATTCAATAATAATGAAAGAATCTATGTAGCTATACCTAAGAATCCAATAACCTTTGAAGAAAGAATTTTCACGTTTATGGCAGTTGAATATATTGAGGGATCATCTGACTTTAAAAACTTCACAAGCTATGAACTTGCTCAATTATCAAAAATAAAGGATGATACACAAAAGAAATTAAGAGAACTTGAGACTAATTATTTTAACAACAGTAACTTAATTTGGTATGGCAAAGAAGGAGCAACAATTCAGGTTGCACAAAACAAATTTCACGATGTTGCCAATATTATCTCTAAAAACCTCTATAAAGACAAAAGGAATCTTGTTCCTCATCCATATTTTAATAAATCCCATATAAAGATTAGTGGAGGCAGTTTACAAAAACTTGTTTCTGAAGCGATCGATTTGTTGGCTGATTTCTCGAAACCAATTGAGATTGATCATTCCTGGGCTGATAATAGAGGTGGAATCAATTATGTAAAGAAGCTTTTCGTAGATCATTGGGTATTGAATAAAATAGCCAATAAGGGCGATATTTACTATTACGAGATCTCTGATAACATTGAAAGGTTTGCAAAAGACTTTCCAGCATATTCATGGTTACTTAATCGGTTAAATGACCTGGAAAAACAAAAACCTGTATTAATAAACAGCATTCTTAAACATTTATACGAAACGTATGGATTAGGTGATATTGCTATTACTTTCTTTCTTATCCTAGCTAAAAGATATTATAAAGATAGCCTAATTGTAAAGAAGGAAGAAATGACTATTACTGATTTATCATTAAGTACAGGAGAGGAGTTAATAAATTTAGTTAACGGCAATTATCCTAATGCGGTAGTTATTATTCAATCCGTATCTAAGGAAGACAAAGAATACTTTGACCAGATTTATAAAGTATTTGATACTTCTAGTGCTGCTGGTAAAACTTATGGATTAAATGAGGCTTTCAATGTAGTAAAAAACTGGTGGGATGGCCAATCGATTATCGTAAAAGTTGAAGCTCTTTATGGTGAACCAAGTAGGCAATACATTAAGGCGTTTAATAAGATTGAGACATCAGGCCCTTATGCATTCATTAAGCATGATATTCTAGAATTAAACAACATTGAAAAAGACGAAAAACTTACCGAAACAAAACGTGCAAAAGTAATTAATGGAATCAAAGAATTCCTTAAAGATTGTGGTGAGGTGGAGGGAAGTGTTAGAAAAAGGATTCTGAAAGAATTATGTAGTTTTTTTCAATCTGAAGGAGAGACAGACGAACATTTGAAAGATTCATTAAAGCAATGGTTTGAAGTCCTTGATGAGAGGCAGAAGAACTCCTATAGTGATTTTCAGGTTAAGGATACAAGAGGATTGCTGAAAGCCGAGAGTAATCTATCTAACATTGGATCATTCATTTTTGAAACACTCCCTGAAACGATGGATCTTGGCAGGGTAGCAGATTGGACAGACGATAAGGTGCAGGAATATGTAGGTAAAATAAAGGATGCAAAGAAGAAAATTGATGACAATAAAATTAAAGTCCAGCCACCTATTATTAAATTTGTTAATGCTGAGGAAGATATAAATGCAAGAAGAGTCAAATACTCAAGTAAACTTAGGTTTGAAATTTCTCCTGGGGAAAATGTAAAATCGATATTTATTACGGATGATGGATCTGATCCGAAAGACAAGAAGAGTCACCGCAAGAAAATAACAAATGACGAAGTATTAGAGATTTCTGGAAACAAGAAGCTACAGATTGTTGCTGAAGACGCTGAAGGTAATTACAGTGATTTGGTAGTTTGGAGTATTTTCGATAAAAACCAAGAGGTTATTATTAACGGACAACCAGATATCTATAATAATATCCAAGTCAATTTTATTTTCCCAAAAGACAAGGATCAGTTAAAGGTTTCCCTGAAATCGTTCCTGGATCTGGCTAAAAAACACAATATTGTAACTGATGAAGAGCTCATTAAAATTTTTTCTGAAATCCTCAAAGAAAAATGATAAGATTTCTAATAGATATCAATGAGATTCTTGCTGACTCAAAAAACTTGGTTGTAAGGGATAATCATTCTTATTTAATCACTTATCAGAAGGTTCAAGAAGCACTTCAAAACAATGAGAATCTTATAATTATACTTAGGAAGCGAATTTTCCAGGTATGGTTTGAAAGAATGTGTCAGAGATTAGATACTGCCTTATACTCTTTTGAAACAATTTCGCTGCGCAGCCTGCTCGCTGAAAAATGGAATTGTACAATTCCGGGCAATATATCTGATAATGAAATTAAAGATCTTCATTTACTTGATTTAGAAGAAATCCCTTCACAGAATGAATCTTTTAATGATTTTATTTTAAGATATTTTTTCGATGCAATTCTGACAAAGAAAAGCTTTGACATTGAATTTTTTCAAGACTTAATTAATGTTTTTAGCCCATCTAAATGGGGGAACAGATTATCCAATCCAGTCTTCAAGGTATTATTTGCTGATCGTATTGAATTATGGAAAAAATCATCAGATAAAGCAGTCAAAAGACTTTTCGATAAGCTCCTTGATTCTGCTGAAGGATTTATTACCGAAATACATAATTATTCTGTTTTGAGATTTTATAAGGGACTTGGAAGAAAATACATAAAAGATTTCTCTATTTATGAATCCCTTAAAATTCCATTCAAAAGATTAAAAAAACGACCCGACCTTGAAACATCTCTGATTGGCGAGATCGAGGTTGAGATTAACTCATGGGAAGTACCAACGGACAAAGAGGAAATACTTAGTTTTATTGGAAGGTGCAGCGGGATGGTTCTGATTGAATTTAAAAAAATCGAAGATTTATTAAATTCCAGAGCTGAATTAATCTCTGAGGAAGTTATTACTGGTTTAAGGAATAAGTTCTTAAGATTCTATCCTAATCTAAGACCCAGAATTGATCATATACTATTTACCGTCCCTCCCAGTCTGCCGCCCGAATTTCAGTCTGACTGGTCGACAGAGGACATAAAAGAATGGGTAGTAAGGTATTATTTCCCTTATTATAAATGGACTATTGAATGTGAAAAGGAAACTTCACTTATTAATAAACTAGGTTCAGAGTTTTCAGATTGGTACTTCCAGCATTATGAAGAGACCCGGTTATCATCTAAATCAATTCTCTGTAATTTTATATCAAACAATTTTAATGAACTTAGTGAAGCCGGAACGTTAGATTTTGTAATCCTCCTTGACAACTTCCCTGCTATTTTTGGCGACCTCCTCAAAACGATATTTATGGATTCAGGATTTTTAAAAAAGAGCGAGGATTATTATTTTTCACATGTACCAACAATTACAGAGATAAGCAAGTTATTCTTACTGGCCGGTACGTCTGATAAATCTGTAATTGAAGATGTGAATTATAAAAAAGTGCTTGAAGAAGGAGGCTGGCTGCCATTTTTCGGAACAAATTCATTCAAATACTATCCATCTATCGGAAGGTTTAAAGAAGAGTCTGAATGGAAATCCAAGGTGTATTTTATCAATTATTTATTAGTTGATGAGATACTTCATAAGTATGAGCAGGATTTGGGCTCAAAGCATAATGAATATATTGAATCAAACCTCAAGATTTTAATAAATGCCATCTCTGAAGTAATCGATAAAAATAAACTGAAAGAAAAAGTCAGAGTCCATTTAATTTCTGATCACGGTTCAACATATCTGATCAAACAAGATCCCCTGATACCTCAATCAGTAGCTAATTCTCGAAAATGGCAACATTATTCTAATCGATATATTGAACTAATTCCTGAAGATGATACTAATCTTCCACCAGAGGTTATTGAAAATAGTTATTTCTTAGATAGTTCAAAGATTGGAACGCTGCAAAATTATTTAATAGCCAAAGGTATCAAAAGTCTTTTCAAGCAAAATGGGAATGGCTGGGGGCATGGAGGTATGCAACCAGAAGAAGTCATTATACCTCATTTTGTTTTTATGCCTGTTACTTCGGGTGTTCTTATGCCTTATCTCGCTTTATTAGATGAAAATTTAAGATTCGCGTTACAAGATATAGATATTGAATTGGTGAATCCGAATGATACCATCCTTGAGCAGGTTTATGTAAGTATATTAAACAGTAATTTTGAATCTGACTTATCTACCATCAGAGTTGATAAACTGGCCTCAAAATCAAAGGATCATGTGAAGTTTAGCGGCAAATTCAATCAAACAAGAAACGAATTTGAAAAACAATATTTAAAATGCGGGATAGAGTTTGAGATTGAGGGTCAGCAGTTTTCAACTGAGGTCAATTTAAAAATCAATATAAGAAAGATTATCGAGACAAAAGGGACCGATATTTTTGACAATTTTTAATGGGGAGTTTACAATATTTAAACACGGAATATGAAATCATTTGAGCAAAAAGCAAAGGATTTTTTTTCGGAGATAATAATAAATAAATCATTTCTACACAAAGCGGGATTTGGTAACCGTGCTATACCTACTTACGTTGGGGAGTGGATTGTGAGTCATTTTGTTGGCGATGCTGAGGAAATTGACGACCATGCACGAGAGAGAATGGCTTCATTTATGGCAAAATATGTTCCTTCAAAAGGAGAAAAAGAGAGCGTAAAAAACGACCTGCTGGAGCAGCAGGAAGTTGAGCTGATGGACAATTATAATGTATCAATTAACCTTGCAAAAGGAGATCGTTATCTCTCAATTCCATTTCTTGATATATCAAATGCTAATGTTTCGGCCCAGATAGTAGAAAATAACGAAATGCTCCTTAGCAGCGGCTTGTGGGGTGTAGGATCATTGTTCTATATACCTCCTTCAAGTGATAATGCGCAGGGGCAGATTTGGATGCGAGAATTCAAGGCATTTCAGATTGCCAACATTGATTTGGAATATTATTGTAATACTAGGAGACAATTCTCAACCGAAGATTGGATTGATTTCATGGTTTCATCAATGGGGTTCAATCCAGACTTATATAATGAAAGACAAAAAATACTCTTATTAGCAAGGCTTATCCCTATGGTAGAGCCACGATATAATCTGGTTGAACTTGCACCTAAAGGTACTGGAAAATCTTTCGTGTATGACAATATGTCAAGATACGTGGCTGTACGTGCAGGGAATATAACTCCTGCAGTATTGTTTTTTAATGACTCAAGGAAGACGGCGGGACTGATTACCAAATACGATTGTGTTGTAATTGATGAAGCCCAGAAGGTTAAAGGCGATACTTCGGGTGAATTGACAGCATTATTAAAAACTTATCTTGAGTCTGGCAAGTTTGGCAAAGGAACAGCATCAGCTATATCTGCTGAGGCAGGATTAGTCATACTTGCCAATATTGAACTGGATGAAAAAAAGCAACCGCTTAACGCTTTAAAAGGATTATTCAAAGTATTTCCCAACTTCCTTCGCGAAACAGCTTTTATCGATAGATTTTCTGGATTCTTACCTGGCTGGTACCTTCCAAGGGTAACTAAGAGTACTCCTTCAAAATATCTGGGACTGAAGGGTGACATTTTTGGGGAGATTATCCATAAAATCAGGTATGACCAGAATTATAGGAACTTTGTTAAAAGCAATCTTGAGTTAATAGATTGTGAGGATATGCGTGACAGCAAAGCCATTGAAGCGGGTACAACGGGGTTATTAAAGATTCTATTTCCTAATTTGAATCCAACCGAACAAGAGTTTTATAAGTATTGTGTAAATCCCGCAATTGAATTAAGACAAAGAGTAAGGGATGAATTATGTAAAATGGATAGAGAATATGATGCCGTTTCTATTCGCTCAAAATATCCGGATGATTTTCAGGATAACCATAAACGACCAGTTTATTATGAAGAATCTTATGAAGAAAAAGGGAGTAAGATAAAAGAGAGAGATATACGTGAGGATATTTACCAGTTTAAAACAACACAAGAACCAACAATCGCCAACCTAGAAGAGAAGCAAATAGATATTAAAGAAAATGAAACAGGTCGTTCTTATGAAGATCTTTTTGGCCCATATCTAGTTGGAGCAAAGAATATTAGGCTTGAAGATCCATACATATTAGTTGATTATCAAATAAAGAATCTTTTATCTTTTTGTGAACTTTTCGATTCAAAGGAGGGTCCTGTTAAATTTCATTTAGTGACCAACTTTAAGGATGAAGATCAGAAAGTGCAGAATACGGAGAAATTCAATCTTATTCATACCGCTTTGGTTAATTATAATATCCATTTCACGTTCGAATTTGACCAGAATCTTCATGATAGAATAATTAAGATGGATAATGGCTGGCAGATTACACCTGGTCGTGGATTAGATATATTTAAAGCACCGGATTTTTATGGCCTTTACCAAGATGATCAAACTAAAAGGAAGTGCAGAAAATGCAGGATTGATTATAGAATGATATAGTATGACTTTTTACACACTCAAGCTGCTCGTTGAGACAAGTATTTCACAACTCGATTCAAATATTGCCAACATCCTATAACTGTCTATAGCACATTATCTGCCACCAAAAAGTTGAGTCTATAGAATACTTTGTGTAAACGCCTGTATTCAAATTCTGCATCTATCT
>CALBTS010000061.1 GCA_937968035.1 uncultured Methanomethylovorans sp. | reverse complement strand
GGGAAACCTTCGGGGAGTACCCCTTCTTTTATTATTTTAATCGGACACTACTGATTAAAGCAGAAATAAACAGATACCTTGGCAGGTTTGACCGTACGGCAGAAATACTCGAGAGCATCACAGATCAGAAGTTCGACTGGATCAGGAAAAAATTCCTTGTCGAAATTGAGAAAGGCAATAAGAAGGTTTTCAAATTGTCCGGTCGTTAACCTTATCTGAACTCCAAAAATAAAACGAAGCGAAGTCATGCCCGAAAGATCAAATAAGAACAAATCCAACCTGGCTTTTGTGCTGGATACCATTGATCCTCTTATTCAGAACTTTGGCGTGGAAATATTAGCCTCAAATTCTGCATGGAGTATTGTGCTTGGCGTCTTACCATGTGAGGGTAGTGAAGATGAAAAGAAAGCTATGGAACAGAACCGCAGGGATACCACTATGGAAAAAGTAGAGAATATTGCACGTCTGACTGTCCTAGGCAAGCCTCTGGCAGACAGGCCTGATTACTCTGACTCAAACATAAAAGAATTCACACTGGCAGTCAGGCAACTTTTAAGATACACCGCTGAGGATGAGACTGCATCTGCATATCTCAAGGATCTGAAGTTTATATACATATCATTCATTACCTCCTATTACTACCAGTCGGTCAAGTTTGGCAAAAAAGAGGAAGCGCTAAAGATCCTGGCCCACATAGCCAATGTTATGCTGGCAGAAGATGAAAAGATGAAAAAGCAGATTACAACCATAATGAATTATAAACCATTGAATTAGACCCATCAATGAATACTAATCAGAACGAACAAAACATACCAGAAATGAAAACAAAACATCAGGTTCACAATCTCATCATTCTCGACGAGAGTGGTTCAATGGAATCAATCAAGGAATTCATCATCAGCGGATTCAACGAGCTCGTGCAGGCAATCCACGGCATTGAGCAGCAATACACAGAGCAGGAGCATTTTATCTCATTTGTAACCTTCAATGGATTGGGGCAAAAGGTTATACACTTTCGTGATCCTGCCGCCAAATTGCATAAAATTAACGGCATGAGATACAGGCCAACTTCCATGACGCCATTGTATGATGCCATGGGAGATTCGATCAACAGACTTAGGCAGGAGCTTGAGAAGGAGTCAGACTACAACGTCCTTGTCACAATCCTTACCGATGGCCAGGAGAATGCCTCGAAAGAGTATTCCGGCGCTGCCATCAAGAAGCTGGTAGAGGCAATGAAACACCTTGGCTGGACCTTCACTTACATCGGCGCCGACCATGATGTCGAGAAATTCGCTATTGACATCTCAATAACAAATGTGTTACATTTCAAGAAGGATGTACATGACATTAACAGGTTGTTCAATGAAGAGAAAGCCGCCAGAGCCAGATACAGTCAGAAAATAAGGGATAAGCGCGATACCGGTGAGGACTTCTACAAGCCGGATGAAGAGAAGAAATCCTGACCCATACTGTGGATCAGGTTTAATTAGTACCCTTAGAAAAATCTTTGTATATTTAAAATATGCCACGGTACCTCACCAAATCAAGATTCAAGCTTGCGTTGGATTGTCCTGCTAAACTGTTCTACACAGGCAAAAAGCAGTATCCTGATACTTCTGAGAATGATGCATTCCTGGAAGCCCTGGCTGAAGGCGGATACCAGGTGGGTGCGCTGGCTAAATGCTACTACCCAGGAGGTATTGAGGTGCCTGAACGAGGGTATGACCTCCCACTGCAGAAGACCAATGAGCTGCTAGCAAAAAACAACATCATCATCTTCGAAGGAGCCTTCAGATACAGGAATCTCTTCATCCGCGCCGATATCATTGACAAAAAAGGAAATGACGTTGACCTCATTGAGGTGAAATCCAAATCCTTCGATGGCAGCAGTCAAAGGGATATGTTTTCAAAGAAAGGATACATTGACTCCGGCTGGAGAGATTATCTCTATGATGTCTCCTTCCAGAAGCATGTCGTCAGCATGGCGCACCCTGAATGGAACGTAAATGCATGGCTGATGCTTGCCGACAAGAACTCAGTCGCCACAGTCAACGGTCTGAACCAGAAATTCCAGTTGAAAACGGTTGAAGATGAAAGAACAGTCGTTGAGATTGTAGGAGATGTCTCGCCAGAGGCTCTCGGGAATGAGATCCTGATAAGAGTCTGTGTTGACGACCTTGTAGAAATGATCTTCAACGGCACTGACTCTCCTGAACCTGTCTCACAGAGCTTTACGGAGTACATCCATTACCTGGCCGATAAGTATGAAGGGGATGAAAAGATAGTCTTCCCCATCCATAAAGAATGTAAAGAATGTGAGTACCAGGCTACCGCCGAGGAAGAAAAAGAGGGCAAATTATCAGGACTCAAAGAATGCTGGTCGGCACAGCTCGGCTGGGAAGACAAAATATTCCAGGAGCCTTGGATCCTCGATATTTGGGACTTCCGAAGTAAGGAAAAGCTGATGGAGAAAGGCATCTACCTGATGCGCGACATGAGGCAGGAAGATATCGGTGAGATGAAACCAGGAGCCGGAGAAGGATTAAGTCGCACCGAAAGACAATGGCTGCAGGTACGGAAGGCTATCTATAACGACAAATCGCCATTCATTGATGTCGAAGGCCTAAGGCAGGAGTTCAGGTCCTTTGTCTACCCCCTGCATTTCATCGATTTTGAAACATCCATGGTGGCTATTCCATTTCATAGCGGACGAAGACCTTATGAGCAAATAGCGTTTCAATTCTCACATCACGTGGTTCATGCCGATATGACCATTGAACATAAAGGGCAATACCTGTGCGAAAAGGTTGGGATGTTTCCCAATTTTGAGTTTGTGAGGAGACTAAAGTCTGAACTGGAACATGACGATGGCTCGGTGTTCAGGTATGCTGCTCATGAGAATACAGTACTTAACCAGATAAGGGCCCAACTGGAGGATGCATCCATGGATAAGGTGCCGGATAAGGCAGAACTTATTGCATTCATAGAATCGATAACCCACCGGGACGTTCGTGCCGGGAGAAGGGATATGATCGATCTCCTGAGGCTGGTCAGGAGCTATTATTATCACCCAGCCATGGGCGGCTCCAATTCACTGAAATATGTACTGCCGGCTGTTCTGGCCTCATCAGGTTATCTCCAGGAAAAGTATTCCCGGTCGGTCTACGGCAGACATTCTGCTATCCGAAGCCTTAACTTCGATGATGGCTGGGTTTGGATCAGGAAGGATGACCAGGGAGAGGTCATTAATCCTTACGACCTGCTGCCACCTCTGTTTGAAGGAATAGACAATGAACAGATCGACCAGTTCCTGATGAAGAGCAACATCAGGGAAGGTGGCGCTGCCATGACTGCCTACGCCAGAATGCAGTTTACAAGCATGACAGACCAGGAGAGATCCGCCATTATCAAAGGGCTGTTAAAGTATTGTGAGCTGGACACATTTGCCATGGTCCTTCTGTGGGAGTACTGGTATAGTATGATTAACGCTTAACAGACTTATAACTAATCGCGTAACTGATTTCTTCCCTGCTTCGACTAAAGGGAAAAACGCTATATTTGTAGTGCATTCCGAGTCCGTTCCGCATAAAGCGGGACGGAGCCAACCGAGCCTGACCGGCCACGGTGGATAAACAATGCGGGCGACAACTGCCAAAAACAAATGTTTTTATCTCCCCTATCATGTTTACCGGAATGTAGATTGTTTAACTTATTAAAACATTTGCATTATGGAAAATGAAGAGAAGACTGAAAAAGCTTCCGAAGAACGTGAACTCACTCCCGGTGAAAAGTTCCTAAAGGAATATCTCGAGATGCCTTATACCAATGACAGGGTTGGACAGGTTTTTGTGGTATTGCGCCGAGGCTCGAACCTCCATGCCAGCAAAAAAAATGACGCTGACAGTGGAATTATGGACCAAAGTAATCAGAATGAATAAACTCATTCTTTTCTGGCTAATAGGGTGCAGTATCTGGGAACATAAGTTCATCGCTCTCTGTGTTTCCTTCACTTCAAAACCATACCACCATTTCACTTCAAAAGTATACCACTTTCAATGCAAGGTTAATACTTAATTTTCACT
>CALBTS010000060.1 GCA_937968035.1 uncultured Methanomethylovorans sp. | reverse complement strand
GGCGACCAACGAGATCTACACTCTTTCCCTACACGACGCTCTTCCGATCTTTCAGGACGACTCCAAATTGTAGCTAATGCCTGTTTATATGTGTAATAAAGTTAATCATATTTGACCAATTACAGTGTTAATACACACTTACAGTAATAGGTAGATTGTAAGTACATATATGGCTTTTCCTTTAAGATAATTTCATTATATATCCCACTTATCTGCTTCCGAGCGAAGATGTTTCAATGAAACCCGCATGTAAGGCTTCATGCTCTTATAATCACTATGCCCGCTCATTCTCATTACATCTTGTATGCGAATCCCTTTCTGCAAACATAGTGTAATGAATGTCCTTCGGGCATCATGACTTGTAATCACTGAATAAAGGGGAGAAACAGATCTGCGGACAATTTTACCCTTCACTATATTGGTAACTACGGGTCTGTCAAGTTTGATGGTCTTAAAAAGCTCCTTAAGGTGCCTGTTGAACTTAGTATTGCCAATCTTAGGAGGAACACCTCCCCATTTGTCAAATACCTTTCTGCTTGCTTCATATAGTGGTGGCATTGCCTTACCTCCGGTCTTTAACTGGTTGAACTCCAAAACCTGCTCTGGTGTAATCCAGGTAGGGTCAAATCGCTGGCTGTCACTAAACCTCATTCCTGTGGTGGCAAGAAATACAAAAAGATCCCTTGTCTGGTCAAGATAGCCATCAAGATCTGCCACTATCAACGCTTTAAGCTCTTCTTCTTTGAGTGCAACTATTTCTTCATCTATTGAGAGCTGCTTATATGTCATCCAGGAAAGATCTTTGTCAGGATATGCAAATCGCAGAAAGGACTTGATACCACAGACAAGTCTGTTTATGGATGAATCTGCATACTTCTGGTCCACCAGTAAATATTTGATAAACCGTCCGAGCATCATTTTATCCCAGGTGTCAATATTAAAAGTATAACCGGTTTTGTCGCAGAATTGCTTCAGCATCTTCATATAGACCATAGCCTTCTGCCTGGTCGCCGGTTTGAACGTTTTTACTGCAAAATACTCCGCATACAACTCCCAGAAAGGTTTTATGGTCTTCACCTGGGTATAAAACTCCGCTCTGACCTTATCTACAACCGGATCTATTCCCATTGCCCTCAGTTTCAGTGACGCATTAAGAACACGTGATTCCATTTCGGCAATTTGACGTACTACGATATCATAGTCCGGACAGCTCTTTTTTGGATATGAGCCATTCCAATACTTGTCTTCAATCTTTGCACCTGTGAAAATCTTGAAGATTTTCATCTTGTAGGTGTAAATGATGTACACGGAGTTTCGGTACTTTCTTACTTTCAAAGTAGGCATGACGGTTTCTGTTACTGAGTATATTTACCCGTACTTCTTCCGTACTCGTAAGATGCTAAACAGAATTTGCTTTGTTATCAGAGCGATTTTTTCTCCTATTCAGCCATAATACAAAATTAAATCATCGTGAGGGGTCGCGGGCGAGTCCCGTCCGCACCGCGAAGATAAAATCCTGAGTAACCGAATATGAGGTTATTCAGGATTTTTAATCTACCTTTATTGATCGTTTTTCCCAACCAATTCCCAACCTCAATAAAAACTGAGGAAATTATGCACTTGGTGTCAATCCCTCTTTTGATGCCTGAAGGAATTCGCTTAAACTTATGGCTTGCTTGATAGTTTCTTCGGTAAATCGCTTTCCAGTAATTTGTTCGGATATTTCATTAAGAGCTTTATATTCTAAGTAATTACTGACATCGTGAAGCCCTTTCATCTCATGGCTCATCAGCTGCTTGAGTGCTTCAGGTTCAATTATATACCCTAACATTTGACCTTGGAAGGGTAAGTCTTCAGTCCAATGGACTATTTTATTATGCGGCAATCCAGTCTGAACCAGATATGTAAGCCTACCAAAAAAGCCACTATACACAGAGAATATTTTCCACAATTCATCGCCAATGAACGGCCTCAATTTGTCTACCTTATGTTTTTGAGTAGATAATAAGTCATAATAATCATCTGGTTTAAAGGTAGCAACCTGTTTTTCAAGATGCTGATTCCATACCGAAGCTAAATTCTGTAATTCTGCCTTAGATAATAACGTATAGCAGGTAAACACAAGGTGAGGAATATTCTGTCTGATATCAACCAAACTTGACCACAAAGTCTCAAAGCTACCCAGCCTTTTATCGCTTGAGGCCAAATAGGTTTCAGATATTGAACCTGTGAGGTTATTGATCAGGTTGCTATTATGATCTGCTTTGCTCTTTAGAAGAGCAATTTCTTTTTCTTGATCGCTCTTCCATCTGTTCAGAAAATAGTCCTTTAACGCATATGCAACAAAAGAAATTACTGAGCTGACAATCACGGCAACAATACCTATGATTTTTATTAGCGGCCACATCAAACCTTGATCTATAAAATCTTTCATTCCTGTACGTCACAGTTATTGTTATTTATACTTATACTACCATTTATAATCATTATTCGCTGTCATCGCATGTTTCAAGCTAAAAATGATGCTTAATATAGTAGCGTTAGTGTTTTGCCTAACCTCTTGCCAACGCATATTCATTTTTTTCTTGTATGTGCCACTTGCAGAGATGGTAGATGATCGTAAGTCATTTTCTTTCATCCCGAGTAGTTTGAATGATAAATCTGTAAAGACATATTTATATCGCCCATCTTTTGTTTGTACCTCAATGGCAAAATCTACAATGCCAGATATGTGAACATCCATCATTGTAGGATTGACAACATTATCAGAGACTGAAAAAGTTCCTTTCCCAAATATCATACCGGCATCTTTGTCGTCTAATTGAATAACATCTTGTGCTGAAACGAACGTGTGTGCGAACCATGAATGTGCTCGGACATACAACTCCTGACTATTGACACTATCAACTTTAACAACTTCAGTGTATGTAATTTTCCCAGTTGTGGAATCAATCGGGAAAATGTCATTTTGCGAATATAAGGTATGCGAGAAAACGATCAGAAAAAGGATAAAACTAACGGTCTTCATAATTTTAGGCTTCCGCAGGTTCAGCATAATCATCCATTATAGAATCAGTCATATAAGCAAGTTTTTTCTCTTGTGCGAGTTCATAAACAGAATCGTACGAAATATACGTACATAATTCAGCCAATGGTCCTTTTTCCAAAACGGCAAAAACAGGCCTTGTTATCTGCTGAAAGACTGCATCCCTTCTTGTCTCTGGGGCCACGATATGT
>CALBTS010000059.1 GCA_937968035.1 uncultured Methanomethylovorans sp. | reverse complement strand
GAGGCTGTCTAAAAAGACTTTTAGGTCTTAAATTAGGCAGCTTCTTTCTGTTAATAACCTGTTGATAAGTTTTGTTCCACGTGGAACTCATCTATTTGATAATTAGGTAAATAAACAGTATATTTGAATCAACAAACAGGATTCAAATGGCAAATATAGTTTTCAAATCGGACTACCAAAATCAACCTTCCCTTTTTCCCATATCATTCGAGGCCATGATTCCAGAGAAGCATCCTGTAAGAATCCTCAATACAATCATAGATAAGCTTGACTTGTCAGAAATCATCTCCACTTATAAAGGAGGGGGCACAAGCAGCTATCATCCACGGATACTGTTGAAGATACTTATATATGCTTACCTGAACAATCTCTTTTCAAGTCGTAAGATTGAAAAAGCAAACAGGGAAAATGTGCATTTTATTTGGTTGAGCGGTCAAAACTTTCCGGATCATAACACCATCAATAATTTTCGCAGTTCAAAATTAAAAGGGAAGATTGATGCTATTTTTAAGCAAGTAGTTACTTTACTTTACGAAAGCAACATCATTTCATTAAAGGAAGTGTTCACCGATGGAACCAAAATGGAATCGGTGGCCAATCGCTACACCTTTGTTTGGAAGGGCAGTATTGAAAAGTATAAAGAAAAACTAGAAAATAAGGTACAAATAATAATCAAAGAAATAGAGAAAGCAATAGAAGATGATAGAAGCGGAGGTACTAATGAACCAGAACCTAATGCTTCAATATCCTCAGATGAACTGGATAAAAAAATAGATCAATTGAATCAAAAACTTGCCCAGGGAAAAACATCTAAAAGCATAGCCAAAAAGCTTGAAAAATTGGAGAAAGAGGCACTTCCTAAATTACAGGAATACGAAGGTCATTTAAAAGTGATGGGCGAGCGCAACAGCTATTCGAAAACCGATAGAGATGCTACCTTCATGCGCATGAAAGAAGACCACATGAAAAACGGGCAGTTAAAACCAGCATACAATTTACAACTAAGTACAGAAAAAAATTTCATCACCAATTATAGTATCCATCAGCGCCCGGGCGACACAGCGACCTTTAAACCACACATGAATTTATACAAGCAAAGGTACGGTCATTATCCAAGTAAAGTGGTTGCAGATTCCGGCTATGGTAGCCTTGAGAACTATGAATTTATGGATAAGGGAGGGATGGAAAGCTATGTAAAATACAATTGGTTTCACAAAGAAGAAACTAAAAAATTCAAAACTGACATTGCCCGTGTCGAGAACCTTTACTATAATGAACAGCAGGATTACTTCGTCTGTCCGATGGGCCAGAAAATGCTACCAGTGGGCGAATATATCCGCAAGAGCGAGCTGGGTTATGAATATACTGTTACCAGGTATCAGGCAGGTAACTGCACCAGGTGCCCGCTAAATGGTGCTTGCCATAAGCAGAAAGGCAACAGGATAATTGAGGTGAACAAAAAACTCATTATCTATAAAAAGAAAAGCAAAGAAAACTTGACCAGTAAAGAGGGAAAAGAGCTCAGGGGACGTAGGTGTAGTGAAGTAGAGCAAACTTTTGGACAATTAAAATGGAATAAAGGGTTTAAACGATTTTTGTTAAGGGGTATCCCAAAAGTTACTGTTGAGGTGGCGTTATTGGTACTTGCCCATAACATCCAAAAATTGAGTGCCTTGCTTTGTTATTCGAATTCATTTGCCTTTTTATATCTTAAATTTAACATTTTGGTAAAATTTTGGAGTATTTTAAGAACAAAAATCCTGTTCCATAAAAGTGAAGAAATAAAATCTGCAAGAATAATAATTCTTAAAGCTCTTGATGAGAATAAGAAAAAGGCTGCCTAAATTACTTTTTAGACAGCCTCTTTTTTATTGAAAATTTGCACCTGACTTATAATCAGCCCCGAAGCGTCGGGGCAGGTTCAAGCCCTTCCCGACTTAATCGGGACACAGTGAAACCAAGCCTTTCATAAAAGAAAGGCTTTTTTTATTGAAAATTTGCACCTGACTCATAATCAGCCCCGAAGCATCGGGGCAGGTTCAAGCCCTTCCCGACTTAATCGGGACACAATGAAAATTAAGCCTTACAGAGATGTGAGGCTTTTTTAATTTCACCCTTCTTTGTCAGATGAAGCCCATGTTCTGGAAATGAACGCCGATGTTCTGGAAATCAATTCCTATGTTCTGGAAATCAATTCCTATGTTCTGGAAATGAACGCCGATGTTCTGGAAATCAATTCCTATGTTCTGGAAAT
>CALBTS010000058.1 GCA_937968035.1 uncultured Methanomethylovorans sp. | reverse complement strand
CTTAAGGGAGAAAGTGGGAGTAATTCCACCGACTTACCTGACAAAAAAGGGGAGAGGACTCCTCGTACAACGGTCACAAGAAAAGAAAAGGCATAAAGATCCATGCATGTGTAAGTTGTGAAGGTTTTCCTCTTACAATCCAAATATCTTCTGGAAAAGAGCACGACAGACAGCACTTCATTGAAGTTATGGAGAATATTAAGGTCAAGACCGATGGAAGACCAAGAACAAGACCTCTTGAAGTTCTGGCAGACGCTGCATACGACGATGCAGAAATCAGGCAGTACTTAAGGTCCAGAGCTATCAAAAGCAACATACCGATCAATACAAGGAACAGTAAAAGAAAGAAAAGAGGAAGACCCACTCGATTTGATGAGGAAACATATCATTACAGAGGGACTATAGAACGATTCTTTGCATGGTTGAAGATGGGATTTAGAAAACTGGCAAGTAGATATGAAAGGCTTAATGTAGTTTTCAAAGGATTGTTAGATATTGCATGCTTTATGTTGTGTTGGAAAAAGGTGTGAGAGAAGTTTTGAAATGAGTTCTATATTAAATCCTTCAAACTTGCAAACTGTTCATATAATTCCACCATTTTATAAATTTTTAAAGAGATATAATCTAATATTTTTGTTAAGCTTTGAAATTAGTGTTATTTTTGCCAATATTAATATAACTATGCTTCATAGAGCATGTTCTAAATCACAAGTAAATAAAATTGTATTAAGTAACACTAAAAATCACATTTTAAATAGTTTTTTATAGCATGAGATCATGTGATTTTTGCAATTTAAATGGAATATAGGCAAAGTAAAGAATTTGTCTATAGCCCATTACCAAAGGCAAATAAATAATAGACTTGTTTGATGCATTTCTGTTGTTATTTGCTTCTATATTAGAGAATTAGGTGAAATAATGAATAAGACAAAAAAAATAGCTCCATTTTTGGTTATTGCGGTCTTGCTAGCTTTAATAACCCCAGTAAGTGCAGATATTGTATACATAGATACTGCAAAAATGAGTGAAGAGAGTATAGCAAAGGAATTGTTGAAATACAATATAACGCAGAAAGATATTGATTATTATGCAGCATATGGAATTTCCCCTAAAGTGATTTTAGATGTAGAATCAAAAGTTGCAATAAATAAAAAAATGCCACAGGTTATAAAAGATGCTCCATATCGCCCATTAATATTGGCAGATTCTGATGAAAAAGAAGCTTTTATCAGACATATTGAAAATTTCTCTGTTTCTGAAACCGAGAAAAAAGATATGATTAACTCTTTACTTGATATTTGGAGTCGAGCACCTAACAAAATTACTGAAAATGACTACCCAGCTTTAGAAAAAAGTAGGAAAAGAAATGAATACATATTTTATGAAGATTTATGAAAGTGATATTGAGTCTTCTAAAGATAATACGACAATTACACCAAAGTGGGGAGGCACATGGGGTGGAAACGCCCATGGGTTTTTCGCTTATTATGCAGTTATGTTAAGTGTGAATAATCAACTATGGGGTGATATTGCGTGGACTTATGCTCTTAATCCAGATATCACAGATACTGGATATTATGACAGGTATTATGGCCATTATTATCATCCATTTCCCCCTATTAATGGAGCAGCTCCAGGAAAATGCCTTCTCAATATCAACAATGCAGTGAATGAATATGATACTAATAAAAACCAAGCCTACTTCGATTTTGCACTTGCATCACATTATCTAGCAGACGTTGGAAATCCAATGCATACAGACGGTGTTATAGATCAATATCAGAATCAAGCTGCTCATTATGCCTATGAACAACATGTTAATGTGAGTTGGTCATCTGGTCATCGCTATAATGATGTCGTAAGCTCCAATATAGAGTACATAGTTGTAACGGACCCAGGAGTTGCCACTCAAGACTTAGCTAAATTTAGTAATCCTTATTATGATACACTATGGAATGAGGTTACTAAAGGTATGCATCAGGATACATTGTACCAGAATGCTAATATTGAGTATATGACACGTGTTCTTGTTAAAGAGACATCAAAATATGTTAATGGATTAGCATTTTACCTAAAGAATTCCTAAGAACACACAAGAATATAATGGTTACTCTGATAATCATTATATTCCATTTTTTGATACCATCCGTAAAACTGAACATTGAGCAGATATATAGTCGGTGATTATAATGAATTCAAAAAAAATAACTAGATGGATCCCGGTATTATTTGTGATATTGTTAATAATAGCAATTATTCTGTTACCATATGTCTTGGATAAAGGACTTCCATTATATTATATTACAAATGAAGATTACGAACCCCACTCTCTAAAAGTGGAAGTGATTACTCTATCAAATGAAACACTTTATAATGAAACTCTTAACTTAAAAGCTCGTGAACAGTTGCGTATAGAGAGAGATTTATCAACTTTCATAAAAATTCGTCAAGCACCTAAAAGCGTATTAGAGTATAGAGTTACACTTGACTCAAATATACCAATTTGTAAAAAACTCACTGTTTCAGAAGGTTTTTATGCATATATAACGATAGAAAAGTCAAATCTATCCATTGACTCAGCAACTTTCATGTAAATTTAATTGTATGTAAACATCTTATGACTATGTATCTGTTTGACCAGTCCGCCATCGCCCCCCGTCTAAAGCGCCTTCTTTTCTTCTGAGATCCACGAGCAAACACACCAGTATCAGTCCGCGGCTATCGTAGGCAGTGACGACTCCCGCTGGGCCCACGATAGAAAAGCAAGCGTTTTTCCCTGGAAACCGGGTCATTTGAGTGATTCGATGCACGATCCTGTTCATGCTGATAAAAGAGCATTGAAGGAGAAAAAGAAGAAAAGCAAGGAAATGAAACAAATGCATCGAAAGTTAAAAGATGCCGGAAAGTTGGCTCTGTAGAAAACATGCACATTATGTTTTAACCACTGAGTTCACAGAGAACACAGAGAATAACAGCAGTTATCCATCTCCGTGAACTCTGTGTACTCTGTGGTTGTATCTGCACACAGTTGAGATTGTAGCATAACGATTTCTTCAGAGCCGGAAAGTTAATGGTGATAAAAATGGCAATTATGTGGTTTGTTCAAGCTACAGTTGCCCACATTAACGTACACTGGGCCTCATGCTATTGATCATTATTTGCATGGAATTACATGCAAGCGAATATGCCGGCTGATCTGCGAGAATCCTGGTATTCCTTATTTAAGGTATGTAACAGGTTGAAGTTAATTCCATCGTAAAAAAGAAGAAAAGTTAGTCCGACTCGTACTCTTCATCATCATCTTCTTCTTCCATCCGGATCAGATCGATAATGAGTTCCATTAACTGGAATGCACATTCGCGGGAATCCGGGCGAACAGATATGACCTCAGCTGCAAGTTGTGCTATGGCGATCAGTTTTTGTTCATCGTCACATTCGCTCTGATCTAAGACTGCCTCAATATCAGCTTTCAGTTCAAATGCTGCCAATAGCTGGGTATCAATATCCACTTCGCCGCAGCAATTTTCAGTTTCTGCCTGATCAGCAGCACAACAACATCTATGAGCATGCTCTTCATTTGATTTATACATTTATTCACCTGTAGTTCTTTGCTAGAATGCACTACTAAGTAATATCTTGATTTTAAATTTGCTGGTTTGTATGCTGTGATCTGAACTTTTTCAGCATTACTGTATAATATTGGCAGAGATGTCAAGAAATGAACCGAAAAACATCGTTCTCCACTTAGAGCATAAAAAATTAAACGATTCTTTGTATGTTGAAGGCGGAATATATAAAACTAGCAAATAAGTGTGGAAAACTTAATGTGGTTTTCAAAGATGCTTTTCATTAATGCTATATATCATACCAGTTGACCAAATCTTAAATACGAAGGTAGTTAGTTTAAATAATAGAGGGATCTCGCTATGAATGAAGTACAAGGAAGATGCGTAAAAATGGACAATATCAAGCTTCTGATCAAAGAGCACAGGAGTGAGATAAGACAGATGTTCAAAGCTGAAGTCATCGGCATCTTCGGTTCTTATGCAAGAGGTGAAGAGAAAGCTGGTAGTGACGTGGACATACTTGTTAATTTCGATGATGGTGCAACCCTTTTTGATCTTGTGGGACTTGGAGATTACCTTGAAGAGATGCTTGGCATTCCTGTTGATGTGGTTTCCATGCGAGCCCTGCATCCAATGATGCGCGATGATGTCTTGAGGGAGCTGGTGGCTTTATGAGGTCGCCTTTGCTATACCTGTCTGAAATGATCGATGCTGTAGAGGCAATAAAGGATTTCACCCATGGTATGGATAAGGAAGATTTCCTATCTGATGCGAAAACTAAGAGTGCTGTGGTCAGGCAGTTCGAGATATTGGGTGAGGCTGCCAAGGCACTACCTGAAAATATAAAGGCTCTTGTTACGGATCTGCCATGGAGCAGGATTGCCGGGATGAGGGACAGACTTATTCATGCATATTTTATTGTTGATTACAAGCTTGTGTGGGACACTGTGGAAAACGAATTGCCTCTGCTTAAAGAAAAGCTTGAAAAGCTACGGTCTGAACTAAAAGAAGTTGATGAAACCTAACTGCTCCTCTCTCATTCAGTCTCCTGTGACAGATGACTATCTAACGTAAGAAGCAAGAGATTTGCTTGTTTGGCTATCTAATGCATTGTTTTAGTGGAACCGGATCCCTTATGGAAACTTGAAACAGGTCTCTGAGAACCAAATTCTTACCTGTAATGATTTTATTGTGGGCTATATTAAAAGAAAAATCAAAATTGGTATGAATTTATGGATAGAATATTTAAGAAGCTCTACAAAGGTCTGATTCAGACCTTCAACTTCAATATTTTACTTTGGGATCAAACAAAAAAAGTAGGCTTCATTAGAGCATAAAAAAAATTATGGTGCTCCGGTCGGGATTCGAACCCGAGTCTTCGGCTCGAAAGGCCGGAAT
>CALBTS010000057.1 GCA_937968035.1 uncultured Methanomethylovorans sp. | reverse complement strand
TCTTTGGCTTCGATATCAAACCACACAACGGTCTCGTTAGATATTGTCTTGGTATTATGCTTCTTCGTACTCATTACTACATCACTATTGGAAACAACCAGAGATAATCCTTTAACAGATACTTCATTATTGTTTGATACAGTAATAGTCCCGTCATGAAAATACTCAAATGATATCTTTTCACAGAGTGTCCAATAGTGAAGAATATCCCTTATGGTTGTCACATACAAGTCGCCATCGTCTCTTTGTAAAGCCATATACTTTAGCAACTTTTCAAAATATGGATTTATTACTATGCTATTATTTACCTCAAGTGTCATATCTGTATTTGGTATATTTCTTATATAATAGCCATGATTAATAAATACTCCACGCTGGTCAATGAGCCTGTCAAGATTTCTTATTTCCTGCGAATACCATTGGCCGGCCCTTTTGGTCCATGACATTCCAATGTCATAAGTAAAGTCAGTAATCCAAGAAATGAAATCACCAGTTCTCGAAGGATGCCTATAAAAAAGTGGGGTTGGATAGCTTTCGCCTTTTAACGTGACATAAGAGTTTAATTCGTTTTTTAAGGGTTTGTTGGTTAATATTCTCCAGGTTCCATGAAAGAAAGTCACTTCCTGCAATTCTTCAGGAGAATAGTATCGCTGCCATAAAAGAACAGCTGCATTTAATAATTTAAAATGTTTCAAACTTTCTTTGATCGAAACATACGAGGCTTCTCTAGTCTTCTCTACTGCAATATTCCAGAAATATAGAGTGTTGTTCTCTTGCCACAAATCAGCGGAATATAATTCTGAATTCGGATCCAGACCATCCGCAAGAAAACATTCACGATTACCTTCACCAGTTTCCATACCATGATCGATCCAAGTGACCGCATCATATCTATAATTCATAAATGATATTGCCTCTCTTAACCTTTGTCGACTAGAAGTAACCCCCTCTGGTGTATGTAAACATAGTTCATAGTCTCCAGTTTCGTAAAGCTGATCCAGAAATTCCACATACCCGATACTGTCTGTGTCATCAATCACAGAGCAGTATGCTTCCTTATCCGGATTTGAATAAAATATACTTTTTGTAACTGGAATTCTATTTTTGACAAATCCGCCTATTGCATTTTCTGCCTTATGTACTGTGTCAGAACCAAAATAAACAGCTCTATGGGTTCTGAGATTACCGCCATCAGCATGTTCTGTAAAAACGTATCCGGCCAGATAACCATTTGGAACTGCCATAATCCTCGGCACAGTATTTAAAATACTATCAACGAATATTGTTACCTGGTTTATCCTACTTGAGCCCGAAGGATATAAAGATGCAGAACGATCTTCCCATTGCCCTTCACCATTTTTCTGATATGGGAAATAGGTATACGGATGATCCTTATTGTAATCCAAATTAATAAAAAGAGTTTTGCGTTCAGTATTTAACTGGAGCGAAGAAACGTTCGGCACATTATAAATTAAAAGTGAGTTTTCTTTATTGCCAAACAAAACACCCTGTTTATCCAACCAATATTCGGAAGCAAAAGCATTTTGGTCTGCTTTCCTGTTCTTTTTATAAACCTCCATTACGGGCAATTCAGATACCAATACCAAAGCCTCTCTCGCTACCTTTGTTGTATAGACATAATCTGTTGTAGTTGCTACGTCCAACATGTTTGATTTCCTGAGTACAACAAAAGAGATTTTAACATTAGTTCCTGACGGCCCATGACCAAGTAAGAGAATTGTACTATCGTTAGCGAATTTTACTTCAATATTATCAAGCCCCACTTTCTCAATAGTATCATTCTGAAAACTATAATAGTGTAACCTTGATAAAAGCGTATTTCCCTGAGTCGACCGTATTGTGATATTACCCCGGGTAGTCACAATCAGCTTGAAACTGGAGCCTTCCAGGGTGCAAGAATCAATGTTGACCAGTTTTTGGTTAGTATTTCCGATCTCAATATCAGGCAGGTAGGATATCGGAGTCCTGGAGTCGAAATAGAGATCGGAAGAGCACACGTCTGAACTCCAGTCACCGAATACGAT
>CALBTS010000056.1 GCA_937968035.1 uncultured Methanomethylovorans sp. | reverse complement strand
ATCGATAAGTATAAGGCTTAAGAACTAATTGCAATATCAGTTAGTAGTTATATAGTCTGAATAAATGATACATCCCCTCTTTCAGAAACAAGCTCAGGTGGTTCGATCCATGGTAACAGAGATAGAAGCAAAGGTGATAGAAGCTAAAAAAGCATCCATCACCCTTGCAAGCGTGAGCACGGATATAAAGAACCGTGCACTTGAAGAAATGGCAAATGCACTGGACATCAACAGGCAAGCCATACTTTCAGCTAATATAAGAGACCTGGAAGTCGCTGAGAAAGCCCAGAGAAAAGGTGAACTTACCCAGGCAATGGTAGACAGGCTGAAGGTCAGCGACAGTAAGATAAATGGCATGATAGCTGGCATAAGAGATGTAATAAAACTCGAAGACCCTGTTGGCAGGACGATGAGTTCTCTGGAGCTTGACAATGGCCTGGAGCTTTATCAGGTAAGTTGTCCAATTGGTCTGATAGGAGTGATATTTGAATCCAGACCGGATGTTGTTCCCCAGATCATGGCACTTTGTCTTAAAAGCGGGAATTCCACCATTTTCAAAGGTGGAAGAGAGGCACTTAACTCAAACAGGGCCATATTCGATATATTGGTAGAAGCTGTCGAGAAAGTGGAAGGGATCCCAAAAGGGGCATTCCAGCTCATGGAAACGCGGGAAGAAGTAATGGATATCCTGGCAATGGATACCTATATCGACCTGCTCATACCCAGAGGCTCTAACGCATTCGTAAAGTTCATTCAGGACAATACAAAGATATCAGTACTCGGCCATGCCGACGGGATCTGCCATGTATACGTTGATGAGGATGCAGATCTGGCAAAAGCCTACACCATCTGTTTTGATTCAAAAGTGCAGTATGCTGCCGTATGCAATGCTATGGAAACATTATTGGTGCACGAAAGGATTGCGGAGAAGTTCCTGCCTAAAATGGCCCAGATGCTGGACAGTGCAGCTGTGGAATTACGTTGTGATAAAGGATCCTTTGCGATACTGGAGCATATAGATTTCATTAAAAATCTGGTACGCGCGGTGGAAGAAGATTGGAGTACCGAGTACAACGACCTTATTCTTTCCATAAAGCTGGTGAGTTCAATAGAAGAGGCCATTGAGCATATCAATACATATGGATCACATCACACTGACGCCATTGTTACCGAGAACCAGAAGAAAAAGAAAAAGTTCGCTAACTTTGTGGATTCGTCCAGCGTCATGATAAATGCATCCACAAGATTTGCCGATGGTTTCAGATATGGTAAAGGAGCGGAAGTCGGTATAAGCACTAACAAGATCCATGCCAGAGGACCTGTGGGCATGGAAGGTCTTATGATCTACAAATATGTTCTCATAGGAAATGGCGATAAAGTTGCTGACTATGTAGGACCTGAAGCAAAGAAATTCACTCACAGAGAGCTGAACAAAGAACTCTCTGATGTCATAACAGAAAAAGAAACTATGCAGAGGCAATGTTCTTGAGCAGCAGGAAAGAGCTTTTAGGCGACATAAACAAAATTGTGGTGAAAATAGGGACTACATCCATAAACCAGGATGAAGGTAAACTAAGCCCTGGTTTCTTGGATTCCATAGCTTCACAGGTTTTTACACTGCATAATTCAGGAAAGAAGGTAGTAATAGTAAGTTCAGGCTCCATAGGACTTGGAGTGGACGTGCTCGATCTTGACTCAAGGCCACGGGAAATACCTGTAAGACAGGCTGCAGCAGCTGTTGGACAGAGCATCCTCATGCAGGAATGGAGTAAAGCCTTCAGCAAATATGGACTGAAGGTAGCTCAGTTGCTCCTTACTTATGAGTCCTTTTCTAACAGGTTAACATACCTCAATCTCAGAAACAGTATGCACACCCTCCTTAGTTATGGAGTTATCCCCATAATCAATGAGAACGACCCTATATGCGTACATGAGATCGAAGCTACTTTTGGGGACAATGACAAGCTATCTGCCATGGTTGCCAGCAAAACAGAAGCAGATCTCCTTATAATCCTCTCGGATATTGATGGGCTCTATGACAAGAACCCCCACAACAATCATGGTGCTAAGCTGCTTCACCTTGTAGAGGAGATAACTCCTGAAGTGGAAAGCTATGGAGGGAATCCGACAAGTCTCAAAGGCGTGGGAGGCATGCGAACAAAAATAATGGCTGCCAAGATCTGTGGTCTTGCGGGCTGCCACACGATAATCGCCAGCAGCAGAGAAAAAGACATCCTGCTCAGATTACTCGATGGCGAGGAAATAGGTACGCTATTCATGGCAAACAAGGAAGTCCACACAAACAGGATACGCTGGATCTTGTTATCCAGATCCTGCGGTTCAGTGGAAGTTGATGAGGGTGCAAAAGAAGCCATCAAAAATAGTATGAGCCTCCTGCCTTCTGGCATCACCAATGTTAACGGTGATTTCAGAAGAGGGGATATCATCGAAATAAGATCCAACGGGGAAGTCTTTGCAAAAGGGATCACTGATTACTCATCAAGTGAACTGACCAAGATCAAAGGCCAGCACACTAACCAGATAACAGATCTCCTTGGATACAAGAATTATAACCATGTGATCAAAAAAGAGAACATAGGACTATTCTGAAGAAATGTTCTCTTTCTGCGATAATTTTCGATCACCTGAAATAAAGAGGCAGGTAGTCAAAAGAACTACCTCCCACGTTATACTTTGTGTCACATATCCCATCTTTATCTACGTCCGTGGCTGTCTGGCTGAAGCCTGTTCCTTTGGGTGAAGCCCATACATTGCCTCCAATGTGCGAGCCCCCCGCTATGTTCGTACCTGTGGTCTTTGTGATGTTCCAGGTATTTGAGCCATCATCAACAACGTTCTTAATATTGTTGAACATGTTGTTGAAGACAAGGTTAGAACCGGAAGATTGCAGATACACACCACACCATTCATTGAGCGATACATTGTTGGTTTTTAACAAGTTGTCACCTGAAGACTGCGCCAGATAACCATACTTGTTGTTTGCAAGTCGGTTCTCCTCAAGTGCATTGTGTGTACTCTTATACAGACGCATTCCATATTTGTTGTATGCTGCCCTGTTAGAAATGAGATCATTATAGCTTGAAGAATCAAAATATATCCCGGAACTTGCACTATTAAGGGCTTCGTTGTCCGCCAGCAGGTTCATATCTGAAAGACTCAGACCTATACCTATTTCATTTTCTGTTGCAGCATTTGCTAGAATGGAATTGTTATCACTGGAAAGCAATAACGCACCATAGGAATTTGACTGCAGATGATTTCCATCTAAAATATTTTGATCACTGGACTGAAGACGAATACCTTGTTTGCTTTGTAGCACCCGGTTATACTCAATGACATTGCTATGGGAACTGACCAGGTAGATACCTTGCAAAGTATTGCCACTTGCTGTGTTTGCTGTGATGGTATTGAAAGAACCGTCTATAAAGTAAATGCCCTGGTTATTGGAGGAAACAGCATTGTTGGAAATAATGTTATCAGCAGCGGATTGCAGTAAGAAGCCATAACTATTTGATCTTGCAATATTTTCATCCAGTACATTGCTATTGCTTAGCTCAAGACGGATACCTGCTTTGTTTTGAATCAATTGATTGTTCTTAACCAGATTATCATGAGATCTTACAATATAAATTCCCTGATAGACATTAAGAGAAGCGGTGTTGTTCAATACCTGACTGGAAGTGCAGTTGACAAGATAGACCCCCTGGTTGTTGGAAGATAAGCTGTTGTCAGAAATAGTACTATCAGTGGCAGAGTACAACAATAGACCGTAGCTATTAGATATTACTGAATTGTTATTCAGCATGTTCCTGTTACCTGATTGCAGGCGAATGCCTACATTATTTTGCCTGATTGTATTATTATTCACATTATTATCGTCAGATGCCAGCATGTAGATACCTTGTAACGAGTTGGAGTCCAGAATGTTGTTCTGGATAGTATTTAAAGAACTATCAATAAAGTAAATGCCCTGGTCATTGGAATACAAAGTATTATTGACAATATTATTGTAAACCGAGTATTTTGACAAGATACCATAACTATTCGATCGAATTGTATTGCCGTCGAGAACATTTCCATGAGTTGATCTGGGAGTGATCCTGTCCGATCCCAATAGCTTCGGATGAGATCCTGCTGAACTCTTATCGGATAGTTCGACCGCAGCAACATTTGGACCGTCCATTGCTGCATTATCTGAAACAGTATCCAACGAATAAGAGGATAACAGCAATATGCCATAATTACTTGAACTGATATTATTGGCTGTAAGATAATTATCAACACTGTCATCCAGTCTTAAACCTTGTAAGTTGGAATCAAAGGTATTATTATTAACCACACATGCTGACGTGCTGAGCAGGTACACACCCTGACCCGCATTAGCATCTACTTCATTATCTAGGACATTACAATTAGATGAACCGCTAAGAAGGATACCTGCATTGTTGGCTGTTACGTGATTATCTGTAATAGTTACATCCACGGATGAGCGGACATATATGCCATAATTGTTATTTGTAACAATGTTGTCATAAACACTGCAGCCTTTTACTCCGTCTATGTATATACCTTTGTTATTAAGAGAACCAGTGACGTTAAAACCTGATATCGAAACATTGGAAGCCGTCACATAGAAAACGTGTCCTGAAGGATCGAGCGCTTTCACCACTGTGTCATCAGGATCGCCTGTGGACGACCTTATTGTAAGTGCTTTATTTACCCGTACATTATCCTGCAATGTTCCGGGACCCACCAGGATAGTATGGCCTTGAAGTGTCAGTGGGTCCTGCACAGCAGTACTGATGTTGAAGTAAGTTTTCCCTGTATCTGCGTTCATCACCGTCATTGGGACAGCATCCGATGTCAATGCCTTGATACAGAGATTGGCATTGGGAAACACGGATGTGATATCCTCCCATACCTGTCCGTTTTCCCCGATGTAACTTTCTTCAGCATTTGATGTTGCGGAACTGCTGTAAAGATAAGGCAGTGGTACTTCCATGGCAAGAGGATAACCATATCCTGAAGTAGTTAATTTGATCACTACGGAGAAATTCTGTCCTGTGTCAAGGTCCACATGATCATCCAAGGTTACAGTATGGTAACCGGAATAATCAAAAATGCCTGAAACATTGCTCTTCAGATCCCCGATAGGATTGGAAACGGCATCTGTGTAAATAGATACATCATAGCTGACCCCTGAACTGGTAGTATAGAATGATACTGCTTCCAGAACCTCATCTGATGACGCAGTGTACACATTTGCTCCCCATACTACGGTATCCCCGTAACCAACGGATGCTGTCCAGCCAAGCGGATCATATTGGTAGATATTATCGTAATTATTGACCTGTTCAGCTGTGAAAACGGCATTAACGTTCCTTTTTGCAAAACTGGAATCGTAGTAGGAGATATAGAAATAGCCCGCCTCTCCCCATGAATCCCCCCAACTGTTCTTTACAATGAAGGCTCCATTGCCTGGGGCAGCAGGAGAGAATCTTTTGCTGTCAAAACTATCGTTCCATCCTACTATAGTGACACCGTGACCTCCTGTAGTAGAAGAACCTGTATAATAATAAGAATTATTCTTAGAATCATAGGATGAATCGGACCATATCATTGAAGCATAAACTGCTCCATATTGATAAAGAGCCCATTTGATAGCATCATTGTCTAGTGATGATTTCCTTGTCGGAAGGAAAATGGATTCCTGCACATGTTTAGTAGCTTTCAGAGAAGGAGAGAAAATAATGGATGGATCATATGGGTCCTTTGACTCTAATACAGGACCAGCCCATCTGGCAAAATATGCAGTTGCCATCTGGGCATTTCCTCCTGAGCATGGATCTACGTCGAATCCATGCAGGTTCTTTAGATTCTGTTCCGAAAGATCAAGGTTTTCACCTGGCATAAGAGTTGATTCAAGGGAGGCATATGATGCAAAGGCCCAGCATGAACCGCATGACCCTTGGTCTTTTACAGAAGTGACCTTCCCCTGCGTCCTGAGATCATAATATGGGAGATAAGTATCCAGCATTAGAGAGGAAGGTGAATAATCAATATAAGAGAAGTCTATTGTATCGGATAACTGGCCTGTGGCCCCCTCCCCGCTGCTCAGCATATCGACGCTTTGAGCCTGTGTTGTGGACTGCGCTACAAAAGCAGGATTAATTGATTCCTGGACCGGAACCGATGAGTTCGCAAAAGCAATACCTGACGTGCACATCAAAGAAAAAAGAATTAGTAGTAAAAGATGGTTTTTCTTCATATATATTCCTCTTTAAACAATACAAGTAATATAATAAAAATAAGTATATAATATTTGTTTGCTTTTCAAACTTGCAATAACATAATAAATTTATTTCCAAGCTGTAACTACTCCATAAATTATAACTCCAAGAAAAGCATAAGCAGCATCATAGGACATAAAGTGGCTTTTATGGAAAACGATGTACTTAAAGGATTGAGAGCAGTCGTTCTGCAAAGGATAAGTCCAAAAAATGAAGAAAGGGACCATCTGAAAGAGATAACAGAGTTGCTTGTAAAAAAAGTAGAGCTCATAGCCTGCTCAATGGGCCTGGATGATGTGTCTGCCAGCCTTGTCGGTTCAGCTGCCAGAAATACCTGGATATCGGGGACACATGATCTGGACATATTCATCATGTTCCCGGAAAACGCCAGCAGGGAAGAACTTGAAAAAAATGGGCTGACCATTGCAAGAAAAATAGCTGAAGAATCCGAATTTTTTGAAGAACGCTATGCTGAACACCCTTACATAAATATGAGATACAGAGGGTTCGATGTGGACATAGTCCCCTGTTTCAGAGTACAGTCCGCTGCATGCATCAGGTCCGCAGTTGATAGAACACCTTTCCATAACGAATTTGTTAAAAGAAATATTCTGGGACTTGAACCGGACGTGTTGCTGCTAAAACAGTTCATGAAAGGAGCAGGTGTATATGGCTCAGAACTGAGAACACAGGGGTTCTCAGGTTATCTTACAGAACTGCTTGTGATAAAATATGGTTCTTTTGAGAATGTGATCAGATCTGCCTGCGGCTGGCAGCCTGGCACATATATCGACCTGAACGCACACGGCACTACACAACATGCAGAGCCGCTCGTTGTAGTGGATCCCACTGATCCGAAACGCAATGTTGCTGCGGCCTTGTCGCTGGATAAGTTTTGCATGTTCATCGATCCATGTAGAGAATTCTTACTGTCTCCTACATTGGATTTCTTTTTCCCGGGATCTGACACATCAGTGACCGACAGCGAGCTGCTTCAAAGACTTAGGTCACGTGGGACTGCATTTATTGCTATCACATTCAAAACACCTGATGTAGTGGAAGATGTACTATATCCACAACTGTATAAGATGGAGCTTGCAGTTGTTGCATTGCTTGAAGAGCATGAATTCAAGGTCCTTAATAAAGGATCATGGTCAGGACAAAAAACAGTAATATTACTGGAGCTCATGTCTGCCACTCTTCCAGCCTTGCGGAAGCACAGGGGTCCGCCTGTATGGGTCCATAAGCATGCCGAAACCTTCAAAGCCAAATATGTAAATGCAGAAAATGTTTTTGCATTCTATATAGAAAACGGTACCTATGTAGCAGAAATACCCCGCAAGTATTCTGATGCATGTTCACTTTTGAAAGAGAGGCTTACTTCGTGTTCCATGGGTAAACAGGTTAGTTCCTCAGTAAAAAGCGGATTTGAACTGCTTCATAACAGTGAGATATATAGTATCCAGGACATGAACTTCAAATTGTTCCTGATGAATTGGCCCAGGATATAAAGTGTCCTGTGGTGATAATATCATATAATTGTTTTAGCACATAACATATAAATTAAACTTATATAAATACATGTACATAGATATATATTATTTTTTACAAATATGCTTAATTAATACTGCGACTAGTATTAAATAGTAAAAGATTGTTGTCCTTTAAGGGTAATAATATGATATGGGCATTTTCTTCACTTACGGCTAAACAAGATCGGAAGAGCACACGTCTGAACTCCAGTCACCGAATACGATC
>CALBTS010000055.1 GCA_937968035.1 uncultured Methanomethylovorans sp. | reverse complement strand
GGATCTGTACTGTACTTAAAACCAACACTATGACGATAATTAAAGCCAGCCACATAGTAATCTGCGATAACGGAAAGCTCATAAAAGTTCGGCCCTGGTTTATCTGTAAATTCCAGCTCCAATTGCATAACCGGATGATTGTTATCGTCCATCATAATCGAATCCCTGTGAACATATGATTCAATCATTGTCTTCTCAGGAATGCTGTCTTCAGATGACACGTCATCCATTTCAGGCGCACTGACAAACAATGAGTATTTTTCATTTCGCAGGGCTACTACATCTGAATAGTAGTACCCGTTATTGAAAATGAGGGTGTCAATTTCTTCATCATTGCAGAAAAGCCTGACTAATCCATTTTCAACAGTTGGAGTTGAATAGTCGAATGCTGACGCGGTTTTACTCAGATGGACCCTGATCCTTTGCCCGTCAGTGAAAAGGCTGTTGACAACAAGTACAGGCTCATGTGATGGAACATCGATTTCGATGATCTTTGTGCAGAATGTGCAGCCGATCAGCAAAACTGCATATAGAGGTATTTTTACAGGCCTGTTCATCAAAAATGATAATTCACTTTATATGAGAAGACATAATTCTTACTATTGACGAAATCAATATTGGAGAATTTAATATAGAGATCGATGCTGAACCTACCGGATCTGGAATAGAGTGAGGCACCAGGACTAAGGCAAAGGCCAAATCTGCTCTCCCTTAATTCCGGTAGCCACTGATTCTCCTCCCAGTACCTGTAAGAATAGTATGGTAAAACTTCAGCAAAAACCCTGACTCTGCTCTCCGGGAAAAATGAATACCGGGCAAAGGCTCCGGCTCCCAACCTGAAAAAAAACAAGTCGTTACCGGATTTGAGATTGACCGGGAAAAACCCATTTACCTCCGGCCCTGCTGAAAAATGTGGTGCCACATGGTAAGCGTATCTTATTCCAAAGACCAGCTCCGGCATGAAGCCCCGAAAGAGGTTTTCATCAAGGTAGGGATTAAGTTGCAGGCCTAACTGGTTCATGTATGTGCTAAGAATAGTTTCTTCACTTGTTGTCTGAGCACTGACTGATTGCGTGATTAAAACCATTGCAATGAGATATAGAAGTTTCAGAAAACTTGTTTTTTTTATTGTATTCATTTTGAGGTGGTAGTATACGATTTTGTTTTAATTCGGATTCTATCCCTGGATGATTGTCCGAGTAATGCTTTTTAATCCTTCAAATAGTGGTAGGTTACTTGTACTTTTTGCTGAGAAGTAACAACCTGAAAACCATTAAAAGCATGTGTTTGACAGTGCGAAGCACTGGCAAACTCTTGCTTTTTCAGTATTGTTTTTCTTCGTGAATATTTTAGCCTTAAACCTAACGTTCAGCCGGTATGATGCGTAATGCGACGGCAGTGCTAACTGCCGTGGCGCAGTTTTTG
>CALBTS010000054.1 GCA_937968035.1 uncultured Methanomethylovorans sp. | reverse complement strand
TGATTATTCTGTTTCTCCAGATGAAATACTCATGTATGTCAAAGATATAGTGTACAATGGAAAATTTGTAGGGAATGCACGATCTATGCGACAGTTGTCAGAACAGCTGAATGGGGCAAAAGCTATCTGCAAATTGCTGGAGTCCTGTGCTGTATCCCGAGATCATGGTCGGAAAAGAAGGTCGTGGATCCCTGCACCTCTCAGAAGAACAAAGAACTGGGCCCGTAAGCTTCGAACTGGCTTTTTGCAGAGTGACGAAAGATCTGGCTGATCCATTTACTGGTCTTAGCAATTTTTCATTTTTCTTGTTAATGTCTCAGGCTGCTCAGCATGAGGCATACTTCAGGTTTTAATCTGTAATATGTGTACCTGGAACTTTTATAGGGATCAACAATCCCATTCTCTCTCATTAGAGCCAGATGGTGCGAAACAAGGTTCTGTTTTTCCCCTAACACATAAACTAATGCTGCGACACAGTAATCTTGTTTCATAAGGTGATAAGCGATCTTCAATCTAATGGGATTGCTTAGTACTTTGAATACATTACATAGTTCATTGATCTCATTTTCATCTATGCTTGCTTCATTTTCCAAATCATGTTCCCATTCTTTCTTAAGGTCTTTGTCAACAGGACAGCATTTCATGTTATTGAAGAGAAAACTGAATTCTATATAAGTGTTCATATCAACATATTTTGATATCTAAGTTGTATTGTTATATCTGCAGATTACATAATAAATATTGGAGATTTCTAGTTTCACTTGAAATCCTGAGAGAAATATCACCAAACGTTCATCAGAAAAAGGAGGCTTAGATATGGTAACAGAAGCATGCATTACCAAAGAGCCCAAAGGTCTCGGTTTTTTTGAAAAGTATCTTACTATATGGGTAGTTCTTTGTATCATTGCAGGTATACTACTTGGGAGATTTGCTCCCGGTGTAGCTTTGTATCTTGACAGCCTGTCCATCTATGTCGGTGAAGCGCCGGTAGTTTCGATACCTATAGCCATCTGTCTGTTCTTCATGATGTATCCCATCATGGTGAAGATCGATTTTGGAGAGGTGCTTAAAGCCGGGAAACACTTCAAACCCGTCGGTCTTACTCTGTTCATCAACTGGGCAATAAAGCCTTTTACTATGTATGTTATCTCAGTCTTTTTCCTGGGCACGCTTTTTTTGGATTTTATCGGACCGGAGGCTACTGACCTTGTCAAAATGCCTTTTGGTCTTGATCTGCCGGTAGGTGCAACGTATGGTGAAGGTACTGTAGTTCTGGCAGATGGTGTAAAAATGCTCGAAATACCTCTATGGCGCAGTTATCTGGCAGGATGTATCCTTCTGGGTATCGCCCCATGTACTGCCATGGTGCTGGTATGGGGTTTTCTTGCGAGGGGCAATGATGCCCACACTCTTGTGATGGTAGCGATCAACTCTCTTACAATGCTGTTCCTTTACGGTCCCTTGGGAGGTTTCCTGCTTGGGGTGGGCAAACTTCCGGTGCCGTGGCAGGCATTGGCTCTTTCCATAGGTGTATATGTAGCTTTGCCACTTGCAGCTGGCTATGTATCCAGAAAAATAATCATACAGAGCAAAGGCGAAGCTTGGTTCAACACAAGTTTTGTTCATCTTCTTACCCCTGTGACCATCATAGCCCTGCTGATAACACTCATCCTGTTGTTCAGCTTTAAAGGAGAGACCATTCTTTCACAGCCCCTGACGATCCTGTGGATAGCTATCCCCCTGTTCATCCAGACCACATTCATCTTCATGCTGGGATATGTGCTCTCTAAAGGTCTGCATCTGAGCTACGAAGATGCTGCTCCTTCGGCTATGATCGGGGCATCCAATCATTTTGAGGTCGCAATTGCAACCGCAACGATCCTATTCGGTCTGTCATCAGGTGCTGCGCTTGCAACTGTAGTGGGTGTGCTTATAGAAGTGCCTGTGATGTTGATGCTGGTAAAGATATGCCTGAGGACAAAAGGTTGGTTTGCTACCTGATACCAACCTTTTTTAAACTTACTTTAGTGTCTAAAAAGCAAGGACTGGAACATTATCTTTAAGCACCTGCAATAATAGTAATCAGAATACTAATAAAAAATGAGATCTTCCCGATACTTTAAAAAAAGGGAAGATAATAATTGCCTTTTTGCAAGGCGCCAATCCTTATTTTTCAGTTTTGCGAAGGTTTTTCATCCTTTCAAGTTCCGCTTCAAGTTCCTGGATCTTTGTTTCTGCTATCCTGTCCTCCAGGTTCGCGAGCTCCTTGTCGGCTTTCAGGACCGTAGCACGTATCTTTTCGACAATGTTCTTTTCCAGGTCAAGCCTCTGTTTTTTTGTTTCTTTGACCAGGTCTTCCACCAGCATTTTGCCCTCCTCTTTGCTCAGGGCACCGGTATCAACCTTTTCCTTAACGAACTCTCTTATTCTCTCTTCAGACAATGCTGCCAATCCAGCACCTATAAGAGCAGCTGCACCAAGAATACCAACTTTTGTCATTTTATCCATGTATGAAACCCCCTTCTATATTTCAGAAAAACTCAGGTTCACTGTTCAGGTCATGCCAGAACTACGCCGTCACAAATGGAAACGTATCCATATAGGACAAATCTGTAACCTTTTTAGTAACTCAAGTTTGTATTTCCATTTAGAAAAGAATAGGTTTAATTCTCATATAAATATAATGGAATGTTTAGAAGCAAAAAGATTATTAGTTATATTACGTTTCAATTTTGTCCATTGTTCAAGGAAGAGTAAATTCAAATAATATAATAAATCTAATGAGCAAATAGACCTCTCTATGCAACCATTTAAATCTCTTTATTAAAACTCTGTTAGAAACATTCAATTACTATGAATTACATCACAGGGATAGCCATGCCAAATAAAAGGAAAAATTCTATTGACATTCCCATTGTTGTCGCTCTTGTATTGCTTACGGACCTGTTCATATTAATACCGGAGCTGGCATCCACTCCTGTCCGTACGGTGCTGGGTCTGCCTATGGTGCTATTCCTGCCTGGATATGCTTTAATAGCAGCTCTTTTTCCGGCAAAGGATGATCTTGACGGCATTGAACGTCTCGCGTTGGGTTTCGGTCTGAGTATTGCCGTAGTACCGCTGATAGGTCTTGGGCTAAACTACACACCCTGGGGTATAAGGCTCATTCCAATATTGATCTCTTTATCGGTCTTTACTCTATTTATGTGTGCAGTTGCTGTTTACAGGAGAGCTCATCTTCCTTCTGACAAGGCATTTTCAGTGTCTTCAGGTGAGGTGTATGGATCTTTAAAAGCCCCTCTGAGCGAACAACCAGAATCCCGGTTGGACCGTATTCTTACTATCATTCTTGTGATCTCGGTACTGGCATCAGTGGTGGCACTTACATATGTTGTAATTACTCCTAAACAGGGCGAAAAATTCACCGAATTCTATATACTTGGTATGGATGGCAAGGCGGACAATTATACAACTCAGTACACTATGGGCGATAATGGCGAGGTAATCATCGGTGTGGTCAATCACGAATATGAGCGTGTTAAATATACAATGGATATCAGACTAAACAATGATTCGCTTTCAATTCCATCCAATGTGCAGAGTTTTAGCTTGGAACATAATGCTACCTGGGAGAGGCCTGTGATGTTCACTCCAAATTCTGTTGGCGATAACATGAAATTAGAGTTCCTGCTGTTCAAGAACGATGATCTAACTGTTCCTTATAGGGACCTTCATTTATGGGTCAATGTAACGCGAGGGGTATAATGCAGCCTAATGACGATAATGTTCATGTAAAACGGCAGGATCATGAATTATCCCGTCTGGCCACCAGGTCGGTACGCCCTGTTCTGGCTACTATCTTACTCATAGCGTTTGCAGAACTCTTCATGTTCTCAGGAATGCGGCGGGAAGCGATCATACTTCATACTTTTGTTCTTATAGCTGTATCTATAAGCACCGTAAGTCAAAAGGATAAATGTATGGCATGGGCTCTGCAGGCTCTTATGCTCTTGCCTTTATTAAGGCTGGTCAATTTCTCCATGCCCGTATTCTCTGAAATGGTCTTATATCGGTATTTCTATGTCTATATACCTTTGTTTATACCCATATTCCTTATTATAAGACATCAGAGTTTTTCCCTGGTACAGCTTGGTCTGTCTTTCAAGAAGTTTGTTCTTTACCTGCCTCTTTCATTTGTGATCGGTTTGCTGATAGCAGAAGCGGAGTTCTTTATTGTTCCTGTTGTTCCTCTTGTGCCAAACATGTCGTTCTATAATATGGTGGACATTGTTCTGATCATGGTCTTTTGTGTAGGTTTGGTGGAGGAGCTCATGTTCAGATCTCTTATTCAAACCAGACTTGAAGGCGTATTTGGTACCACAGTGGGACTTATTGCTACCAGCTTGCTTTTCGGTGTTATGAGTTCTGCTTATGGTACAGGTTCTGGTGTCCTTTTTGCATCACTGGTAGGTCTTATACTAGGTTATATGTTCATTAAAACTCGAAGCCTGCCTTTTGTTGCTCTTACCCATGGTCTTGTCAACGTCTTCCTTTTCAGCCTCATACCCCTTTTAGGGCCGGGGCTTGGAATACTCTGATAAATGGATATCTGCTGTTCACCATATTATAATATAATTTAGTGCACAGCTGGGTATCTAATACGATTGTAATGCTAAATAAAAGCAGGGTGCTGCAAAGAGATCTACAATCCCGTCATTTTAATATTCTATATTAGCAGCACTACTTCATTAACAATATTCATCAGATTATTGTTATGATCTTGTAAATTACTATAGCGGCAAAAGAGATCAGCAGTGGTATAATACTCATATCCAGTGAACACTTGATAATATTATTCCATCTTGTGGATGCGGATAGCATAAGCTTTGCACAGAGTAGCATAACCAATGCAAGGACCGCAAGGGCTCCATATTCGGGCAATCCCATTGCTGTAGTCATCGATGCTGCCGCACCATTTGTGGTGACAGATGCTACTGCACTTACTAACGCTGCAGATGCTATAGATATCAACATATTGTCCTGTCCATATTCCTTATCAGTATATATACCTTTTCTAGTATCCGATGGCATTATCATAATTTTTGTAATTCTTTTTGTACCAGATCCTATATCTATTGGGTATCTATTTAGTATCCATTGGATCGATTGTTTCCTCTTTCTATGCACAATTATTTATAGTTAACTAATATATTTATTAGTATGCCCGATGTACAGGATAAGAGCAAATCAAATCTTTATGGTATCAAAGGTATGCACAACGTTTATTCATGGCATGGCCTTGCTGTACACTTCAAGAACAGTTCCAGGGTCCAAAGGTGTGAATTCTATAGTTCATGTACATCTCCCCGCAGATCCAATTCCTGTAATTTCTCTATCAAAAGACAGGATGCAATTTACATGCTGGAGTCAGAGTTCAATGTAACACTTAATCTGGCTGAAAAACTTATCGATACTCTGCTTGATATGGGTAATGCACGTACTCTGCGCTGCAGTAAGAATGATAATGATCCTTTTGACGAAGGTACGCGGATGCTAGTATTCGACGAGGAATTATAAGTCTGCATCACAAAATTATTATGTATCGACGTTCATCTGCATCCTATGTTCACAATCATTACAGGTGCTCAGTTTGGTGATGAAGGCAAAGGGAAGATCGTTGATCTGATTTCTGATAATTACGACCTCGTGGTCAGATTCCAGGGAGGGGATAATGCAGGCCACACTGTCAAAGTAGGGGATATTGTCTACAAACTGCATCTGATACCCTCAGGTTTTTTGCTTGATTCCAGAGTACTCATAGGTCCCGGTACGGTCCTGAATCCTCTGTCTCTGGCACAGGAACTGGAAATGCTTGCCAAGGGGGGGATCCATATTGGTCCTGAAAAGCTTGGTATAGATGCCAAGACCAGTATTATCATGCCATATCACATTGAACTCGACGGTCTGAAAGAGTCGAGTCGCTCTGAGAAGATAGGGACCACTAAAAAAGGTATAGGCTTTGCATATATAGACAAGGTTGCAAGAGATGAGATACGATTAGCTGACCTTACAGACAAGGCAAAGTTCCTTGCAAGGATCGGGGAACTGGCTTCCCAGAAGGAAAGTTCTATTCGGGAACTTGGCGGAGATCCCTCCGTTGTCATGGATAGTAAATCAATAGACCTCTATGTTTCACTGGGTCAAAAGTTTGCACCTTACGTAACGGATGTATCTCTGGAAATCAACAAAGCATTGGAAGAAGGCAAAAATGTGCTTGCTGAAGGTGCACAGGGAACACATCTTGATGTGACCCATGGGACTCAGAAATTTGTCACTTCTTCCAGTACTATTGCCGGCTCTGCATGTGCTAATCTGGGAGTTGGGCCAACAAAGGTGGATAATGTGCTGGGCATAGTCAAGGCATACATCACTCGTGTAGGTGAAGGTCCTCTGCCAACTGAACTGAAGGATGATGTGGGAAAACAGCTCCAGCAGGTTGGAAGGGAGTTCGGTACCACCACTGGCCGGGCAAGACGTTGCGGCTGGTTTGACATGCCTCTGGTAAAGAAGGCTGTTTTTCTCAATGGTTATACGGAACTTGCTCTTACAAAGCTCGATGTTCTTTCTGATATTGATCCGCTGAAAGTCTGTGTCGGATATGAACTGGATGGTAAGTTCATGGACTATCCTCCTGAGCTCACTGGTGATCTTGCCCGGTGTGTTCCTATTTTTGAGGAATTACCAGGTTGGTCGAATGATCTTACTAATGTACGCCAGTTCTCCGACCTGCCTGATGCTGCCCGTAGGTATGTGGCATATCTTGAGGAAAAGACAGGAATTCCCATAGAATATATCTCAGTGGGTCCTGGAAGGGAACAGACCTTCAGAAAATAACTATTTCCTTTCCTTTCTGCCGAAAAGCGTATATACTAACTGAGAGTTTAAAACCAATACTCCACCGTATCTAAGTTTCCAGATGCTGAGTCCAATTGTCTGAAAATTTATTATCTAATCCAGGGAGAATAGAATGACTACGTTATATGATGTTCCTGCAAGTGACCTGATCTCTAAGGTAGCAGAAAAGTTGAAGGAGAATGAGCATGTAAAACCTCCTGAATGGGCGGCCTATGTTAAGACCGGTGCCCACAAGGAGCTTGCTCCCACGAACAATGACTGGTGGTACATTCGCTGTGCCGCTGTGTTAAGAACTATTTATACCGATGGTCCCATCGGCGTAGAGAGGCTGAGGTCTGTCTACGGAGGTAAAAAAGATATGGGTTCCCAACCCCACAGAAAGGCTAAGGGAAGCGGTTCCATTGCCAGAGAAGCTGCACAACAGCTTGAATCAGCAGGCTTTGTCCGCTCACTGAAAAGTGGTCGTGTAGTGTCCCCAGCCGGTCAATCCATGCTGGACAATACTGCATATGAGGTCAAGCAGGCACTATTAGAGAAGATCCCCGGACTTGCCAAATACTAAGGCGGCAGTCGGTGGCAGATCCAATTCATAAATTCCTGTAAATTGACAGTATATTCACAGGTGATTGCATGGCAGGTGAACTTGAGGATATCCGCAGAAAGAGGCTTGAACAGTTACAGCACCAGCAGGCTGCCCAAATGCATCCTGATATCCAGGCTGCTTATCAGCAGGAACAGATGCAAGCCGAACTGGAGGCTAAGAAGCAATCTATTCTTCGGCAGATCCTCACCCCAGAGGCAAGAGAACGTCTGACTACACTGAAAATGTCCAGGCCCGAACTAGTGGAACAGCTGGAGTCCCAGTTAATAATGCTTGCACAGAACGGGCGCCTGCAGTCTCAGATAACAGATGAGAAATTGAAAGCTCTGTTGGCCCAAATGCAGCCCAAGAAGCGTAAGACCACTATCACGAGGGTATAATACGAGGTCATGAAAGCATCAGTTCTTTTCAGCGGTGGAAAGGACAGTTCTCTGTCGGCTATACTGCTTGAGCCATTCTTTGAAATAGAATTGGTGACGTGTACCTTCGGTGTGCTCCCTGTGGGCGAGGTTGCTAGAAAAGCGGCTGAAAGGCTTGGTTTTCCCCACCGGACTCTTGAACTTGACAGACAGGTGCTGGAAGGGGCCTATGGTTTCCTTCTAAGGGATGGTTTCCCCAGAAGCGCCATAAACCATATCCATTATATGGCTGTGGAACGGCTTGCTTATGAGAAGAATGTTTCAGTAGTTATTGATGGAGTGCGCAGGGATGACCGTGTTCCCGTATTGACCATTGGTCAGTCCCGCAGCATAGAGGACAGGTCAGGTATAATGTATATATGTCCGCTAAAGGGATACGGCAGATCTGCTGTTGATCTTCTGGTAAATAAACATCTGATAATAGAGGAAGGCCAAAGTTCAGAGGTCATAAAAGCAGATTATGAAACGGAATTGCGTGAGATCATACGTCAAAGACATGGTGAAAATATGATTGGGAAGCTTTTTCCCTCTCATGTTCAGTCTCATGTCATTGGCCGTAAGAGCTAATATATTATCGCGAGTGAACAATACATATCTTAAACGGATATCTATAAACACAGCGAAATCTACAATAAAGCCAAACTTTGATATACATCTTATTCGATTTATGATTCCATAGATAGGTGAGACAAGTGAGCCAGAATACTAAAGGACAAAAAATTAGGCTTGCAAAAGCACACAGGCAGAACCACAGGGTTCCAACTTGGGTGATAATCAAGACCGGTAGAAAGGTTGTAGGTCATCCAAAGAGGAGAAGCTGGAGAAGAAGCGATCTGGATGCGAAGTAAGTAGGTGATGATGATGGCAGAAGATGCAGTTAAAGAGCAGGTCTATACGATCCC
>CALBTS010000053.1 GCA_937968035.1 uncultured Methanomethylovorans sp. | reverse complement strand
TCTATTTCTGTTTTTTGCATTACTGGCAGCCATAATAGCAATTAGCTGGTTTATAAACTCTGCTACTATTGTGTCTGCACAAGTTGTTATTTCCACTCAGAATCCTCCTGCTCCACTGGTAGCCAAATCAGGAGGTAAAATCGCATTGTTATGTGTCAGTAACCAGGAGAGTGTCTCTGAGAAACAATCTATTGCACTTATTGAAAATTCTGCTGACTATTCAGATGTGAAGACACTTGCTTCATTTATTGATAAAATGCAAAGAAGACCAGACTGGAACAAGACTGTAGAAATATATGATTTACCCTTAGGTCTTTCGCTGGGCGAAATTCAAAACAGTTATTCAAGATTCTGTGTATTATGGCAGACATTCCGGGAGTATTTGAACAAGGCATACATATCTCAGAAGATTGAATTGCTTGAAAGGCAGATAAAAAAGCAGGAAGAATATGCAATTGAGCTATTGAATCAGAAAGAATTAACCGGACAGGAGCTTCAACTAATAGCTAACGGTTTCTATCGGGATTCAATATTATATGTCACGAGCACATATTCAATTTCGATAAATGAGTTTGAAAAATCAAAACTAACTCATCTTCAGAGTCAAGGTTCGTATAGTTCACTTCAAGGTACAATTAAAAGCAATGAATTGGCATCGCTGAGACTTCAGGAAGCCCGACTTGATCTTCAGATAAAGCTTGAGAATGAAATACAGCAGTTCAGGTTGGATCTCGATGAAGCATTCCAGCTGTTGCAGGTATCTGTAAATCAATGGGAAGAAAAGTATCTTATAGAGACCCCCATAAAAGGAAAGATCACATTTACCACATACTGGAATGAAAACCAGGTGATAAAGGCAGGTGAAATACTTGCGACTGTTGTTCCCCGGGATGAGAGTCAGATCATTGCCAGGTCAGTTGTACCAAATGCCGGATTCGGAAGGGTGAAAGTCGGGCAGGAAGTAAATATTAAACTTACGGAATTCCCACATATGGAGTTTGGCGTATTGAAAGGCAAAGTAAAATCTTTGTCTTTAGTACCGGTGGAGGGAGGTTATATTGCAGAGATAGATTTAATAAATGGAATGAGAACCACTTACAATCGTGAAATAGGTTTTATCCAGGAAATGAACGGTACCGCAGAGATCATCACTGAAGAAAGCAGGTTGATCTACAAGTTTATAAATCCATTAAAAGCTCTAATGACAAAATAGCGTCTAGCTACAGTTCCCCTGGAACCTTATGCTGGTGAAATGATTTATTGTCGACCAATGATCACATGTAAAGCCTGGATTAATAATATCCGTCCTAATCCGTGGTTGTCATAAAATTTGTTTTCCTTTTATAATGAATTATTTATATTTGTGATAACTACTGCAAAAGTCAATTGTCATGAATAGTTCTTATGTTACCAGAAAAGAAATTGCACGGGACCTTGGCATTGATCCAAAAACTCTCAGACAAAAATTAAAAAAAGCAGGTATCATGTTGGAGAGTGGTATGATCCCGGCTGAGAAGGTCA
>CALBTS010000052.1 GCA_937968035.1 uncultured Methanomethylovorans sp. | reverse complement strand
CCACTCAGATATACCTTGATAGCTTTGAAAATGAGGTTATAGATGATGCAAATGAGCTGATAACTGGTTGATAGATTCTGGAGTTATGCTTAATTTTATTGGCCAGTGTAAAAGTAACAGAAGCATACCTAGCATTATTTGATGAAGAGGCTGTAGACGATACGTTAAATAAAATGTTCTAACCATGGAAATAATTAAGGAAGAATTTCAAAAGTTCGTTGATTACTTTTCACATATTGTTATTGAAAGGATACCATTTAAATTTGATGAGGATGATCCTGCAGTCATCAATGTTATAAGTGATCTTGGCCCAGACGAGTACCTCTTGATGGAGGGTATTAATATTTACATTAACACGGATCTTATTGGATCTCAAAGTTGCTTCAAAATCATTGAGAGGGCTGAAAAAGAAGTTGAGCACCATATCAACCAGCAATTAATTGACTTAGAATCCAAAAGACAATTACTCGAGGAATTTAAAGCACATTTAGTTATTTATGAGTCAGATATTATTAAGCGAGATAACATTTGGATTTCAAAGAAATCAGAACTTGAAGATTTCAGAATAGAAGATATCTCGGAAAGGGAAAGGAGAGATATCAATGAATTCTTCCTGAACCTAAAGTATCTTTTCAGAGAAAAGTTAATCCTTATTGAAAACTTCCTGAACAAATTGAAAATGGATACAATTCGAAAAACTGCTGATGAAAAGTTATCCCAGATAGGTGCAATTCAGCGGCTGCCATTTGACAAAATTCCGCTGTATATTAATATCAATGTACTTGCAACTTTCTTTTATGAAAGACATCAAAACGGCCAGATCGGAAGTTCACGGGAAAATCTTGCAAGATTTATAAGTACCTGTTTTGTTGATGAGAATAATAGACCGATTAAATTTGAAACTGTCAAAACTTACTTAAAGGCAAACAAGGAGGAAAAGAGAGTTTCACAAGATAAACGGCTACCTCTTCCTGAAGAGTAGAATTATTTTTCCACCAAATTTTCTTTCTAATTATCTTATCCTAGGGGACCATTTTGGGGACTTCGCGGGGACCGTAATATACTGTAATACAGCAATATAGAATTGAAATAAGTTGTTCTTTTGCCCGACAATTTTAAATACTTATTAAAATTTCGAGTAATGAAAAATGAACAACTTCACAAAGATCCTGACACTATAATCAGGAAAATTGAAATGGTTGAGAGTCTCAAGAAGGAAGCATCTCAATCGAGTTTTAACAAGATCATACTTCTTACACCAAAAGAAGTTTGTGAACTACTCCACATTTCTGCGAGGTCATTACAAACTTGGCGTTACCTTAAAATTCTCTCCTATATACAGATAGGTCGAAAGATTTTCTTTCGAGTTGAGGATGTGATTGCCTACCTGGATCAGCATTATGTGAAATCCCTTAGCCGGAGGACTAGCCATGAATAAATTCTGGACCAGTGCTTCAGGCACCAACAAGATCGACCCGGAGAGTTTACACATATTCCTGGGTGAGCGTGGCTTTAAAACCT
>CALBTS010000051.1 GCA_937968035.1 uncultured Methanomethylovorans sp. | reverse complement strand
ATCTTTTTCATAGATAGCATAACAAAAATTTGGTAGAATATGCGAGAATAATAATAGACCGCCCCTGCGGCAGATTAAAGTCGTAATGTAGATAGGTCAATTGTCTTTCTCGTCTGATGTCACTTATCTTTCTCATCGATAAGGCCGTTACACACTGCGGAAAGGCTGTAAAAGCTTGCATGTAGAAAGGTCTATCGATCTGGGAAAGCGAACAGAATCTCGAGCTTTTAAGCTTGTATACCAGGCGGCAAACCGCACCCCAGATTACCAGTTTCGATGAAATGATAAGAGATATCCTGAGTAAAAGGAGTTTGTTATGTCTATACTTATAGTCGGTGTTGACGTGAGTCAGAACACACTTGACGTTGCTAGAATAATTGATAATCAAGAAATTTGTGTAAATCTGGGTACTTTTGCTAATGACGAGGAGGGCTTTGACAATATTCAAAAAATGATACAAAAAGAAGCCAAACAAGCAGGTGCGGATGAAATTCAAATTACAGTTGAACCTACAGGTGGCTATGAACAACGGTTTGTAAGATTCGCTATCAAAAAAAACTGGCGAGTTACTATGCCTAACCCCTGTAAAGTACGCCAATGGGCCAAAGGAATGGGGATACGTGCTAAAACCGACCGGGTAGATGCTAGACTTTTGGCGCGTTATGGAGCCAGTCATCCCTTGCATGAATATAAACCCTTGCCACCAGAGATTGCTCGGCTCGATTCTTTGCTTACTCGAAAGGAGGAATTGGAAGAAAATTTGCGTCGTGAAGAAAATCGATTGCACGCTCGAAAATCTCAATCTATGGAAACTGGATTTATCATTGCAAGTATTGAGCGAACAGTCTCTTGGTTGAAAGAAGAGATTGCAAGAATTGAAGATGAGATTAATGCATTTTTGAAAGAAAATCCTGATGTTAATCTTCAACTTAAAAATATTAAAACAGTACCCGGTGTAGGCGAAAGAAATGCTTTGTTCTTCCTGGTTTTGATGTATCGATGGGATACTAATACCGAAGGCAAAGGTACATCCAAACAATTGACTGCTTATCTCGGCTTGGATTCTGTTCCTACTGATAGCGGCACTAGTGTTCATCGTAGACCGGTAATCTCCAAGGAGGGAAATCGTAAGTTGCGTTGCCGATTTTATATGTCTGCCTTTGGAGGCGTTCATGGCAAGAGTCCACTGGGTGTCTTCTATAATAGACTTGTAGCGAAAGGCAAAAAGAAAAAACTCGCAATTGTCGCCGGTGCTAGAAAAATTTTGACTTGGTGTTGGGCTACTTTTCGCAATAATACTACTTTTGACGCTCATAAGGCTCTTCCTGCTTCTAACTGATTTTTTTTAAGGATGTTAGCGAAAATATAGAAAAAATAAATTTTAAAAGTTTTAAAAATAAAAGTTTCAAAAAGCTTATATATTAGTAGATTTCAGCTTAAAAGTTTTAAAAATAAAAGTTTTAAAAA
>CALBTS010000050.1 GCA_937968035.1 uncultured Methanomethylovorans sp. | reverse complement strand
ACTCCGGATCAATTTCAATCCGTGGCTTGTAGTTCTCCACCACCTGCCTTGCACCGTCAATGATCTTCCGGTAACTTTCAATCTCAGCCACTATCTCCTTCTGGACAGTAATAGGTGGTACCGGTACCTGTATTTCTTTGTAAAGGTTAAAATCAAGATTCCTTATGCCACTGGTTTGCTTCTGGAACTTTTCAGTCTTACCTCTCTCGTAGAAGTCCCTTAAAACAAGCCAAAGGAACGTTGGCAATAATTCTTCATTTGTGACTCGTATGCGCGATGTAAAATTGCTATATGAGAAACCCCTTTCGTTAGTATTAAATAGCACTACTCTACCGACAGGTTGAGTGGGTCCCCCACCAGATTTCTCCAAAACTATATCGCCATGCAAAAGCTCTCGGTGGACGAACTGATGTTCTTCCACATCAAGTTCTGCAATATCAGCCCAATCAATGAATCCATCCTTTCTGAAGTTGGTGTTCCTGATAACTTTTGCACGCACCATGGGTCCCTTTTTACCAGTCCAGAGTCCATTATTGAATTCACACAACTCCTTTAATGGAAATGTGTTAAAATCCGTGACCAGCTTAGTTTGTGAAACATACCTGTCAAAGCTCAGATTGAAATCATCATGATCACCTATCCTCGTTCTCTCAATACTTAATGCATTTCCAACATTTACTATTGTTGGTTTGACTTCTATGATTGATGCATGGTATTCCTTCAGCAAACTCAGCGCTGGAATCAAATCATTGCCCCTTATCGCCTTGCGCTGTGCTCCAAGGTCAAAACCATCATTCTCAATCTTGAGGAACAGTATCTTATCAGTTTTCTTTGCCAACGCCTTGTCCAACCAGAGTATGGATGTCTTTACGCCTGCATACGGATTAAAGACACCGGCTGGTAAGGAGATAACCCCCACCAGGCATTCTTCCACAAGTTTCTTCCTTAGTTGCTTATATGCTTTGCCGCTCTGGAATATGATACCCTCAGGAACGATGACAGCTGCCCTGCCGTTGGACATAAGGTGCTCTGCAATGTAATCCACAAACAGAACCTCACTGCGGTTACTCTGAACCGAGAATCGCTTATGTGGTCTTATACCTCCCTTAGGGGACATGAAGGGAGGATTGGCAAGTATTACATCACTGAAGTGATGCCAGTTGTCCTCGCTGGTAAGGGTGTCATACTCAAAAATCTTCGGATCCTTTATCCCATGCAGGTACATGTTCACCAGGGACAGCCTGACCATATCCGGAGAGATATCGTACCCATGAATATTCTTGGCAAGTATCTTACGATCATCAGCGGTCAGCTTGTCTCCAGCATATCCATTGGTAGATATGATCCGGTCGGCTACTGACTGGTCACCGTTGGAGGAAACCCCATTGTGTTCGTCAGGGTTATAGTTTGACGAGTTCTGCCTGATGATATGCTTGTACGAGGAGATCAGGAAGCCTGCAGTACCGCATGCAGGGTCAAGTATAGTCTCGTCCTTCGTTGGATCTACGATCTCCACCATGAAATCAATGATATGCCTTGGAGTTCTGAACTGCCCGGCATCACCCTGGCTACCTAGAACCGACAGAAGGTATTCAAAGGCATCACCGAACTTCTCCTTATGGCTATAGTAAAAACTCTTGAAATTGGAA
>CALBTS010000049.1 GCA_937968035.1 uncultured Methanomethylovorans sp. | reverse complement strand
ACTATACTACACGATTTTGGCCAAAGTATCAAGTCATATGACCGGAACTATAATTTCCTGAAACCGGCTTAATCTAACCGGTGACGGATTTACGGCGTGGTGTACTAAGGCATCATAGAATACATGGCTGTCGGGTTTAATAGCATTCTGGGTGACTATTGTTCTGGTTGTCCTTGCTTTAATACGACAGACAAAATGTTTGCTCTCTTCCTGGAGGAGGTCAAAATCTTTATGAGATTGATACCCCCGGTCCATGACACCGGTTTGACCTTTAGAGAGGATACGGGTAACAAAAGGACGTTCTCCACCGTTGCCTTCAGTCAGGAAAATTTTATTTGGAATGCCGTGATTGATATCAAATCCACAATGCGCTTTGGCCTTCTTAGACTTTTTTCTATAATCAGCCCAGTGCATTGAGAGGACAGCATCAATCAAACTGCCATCAATTGAGATTAGGTCACCTAATTCAGCATGCTCTTTAGGGAGAGCGCCTGCTGCCTGTTTATAGAGGTTCTCAAAGATAAACTGTAACTGCTCAAGACCTCGTCCATTTATTATTTCGGAAAAGCTGCTTCTGCTAATTCCACCATCAGGAGCGATGTTTTCTTTGGCAAATTCATTTTCGTCCAGATCTTGAATCAGATGCCGGGCGGACTTGTGCTCCTGGAGATGGAAGTATACCAAAGCCTTTAACTGATCTTCAAAGGTCATTTTTAATGGACGGTCTCCTCGTGAGTGTAGTTCAGGTGCAAGTATGAGCAACTCCAATGCCGTTGACTTAAGAAAAATAACCCTAAAATCAAGCTGTTATGTCACATTGTATTAAATGTTTTACTGCCTTTCAAACCGATCCAGTAATTTTCAAAAATACCAAGATGTCTGAATATAAAGGTCATGGAAATTTCGAGAGGTTCACCCCTCCCTCACGCCTTGCTCAGATATAGAACCTTAACATATTGAAATTACGCGTCATTTTCTTAAGTCAACGGCATTGTGAGCAACTCTACCAAAGGGGAGTTGAATTTGTCAAAAGTCAGGGATTGAATTTCATGTTTTGGGATTGAAATATTCGCCATGTCGGTTCTCCTTGAAGTTTTTTTCAAGGAAAAACAAAGCTTTTGTGCATATTTGTCAACAAAAAATGAAGTTTTTTATCAAAAATTTTGCATCGGAGTCGCAATGCAAAAACCTAACCGGACATCACTGAATCAAAATAATAACAACTAATCACTTCGAACTATTTCACTGCGCCAAGACGAAAGTTGAAGAGTTGCATAATTTTCGTTTTTCCTTTCTAAATAACCATTAAGGAATCTATAAATATCATCCTTTATTTTAGACTCTCGATCATTAGAAAAAATAACATAAGGAGAGTATACATTTGATTCTAATTGGGATCGTTTTTTTTCTTCTTCTTCGACTTGCTCTAAATACAAAAGAAAATAGATTATATATTTAATTTTGATTTTTAAATAATCCCAAGTTGACTCGCATTCAATTCTATGAAGTGGATTAAAAAGATGTATGTACCTGCTGTCTATAGGTGTATTATCTACTACGATCTCATAGTAAATTGAAGAGTCAAGTAGTTTTTCTATGACATCCGTTTTTGTCGTTGTTGATAGACCATAGTTCCGCTTAATAGCGTTGGGATCGTCAATATCCACCTGATCGATCCGTTCATCATGACATTTCAGTAGATTACTAAATATCAACTCTCGTGTTTCATACCTTAATTCGTTTCCCCACTCTTGATCAAAAGTACTAGTAAGCCATTGAAAGAGATTAATGATTCCAACATTTGTACCATTATTAGAAAGATATTGTAAAATTCTAACTTTTACTAAAATTTTATTTTTAAACCCTAAAGCTGTTTTATCTTTGCCTGCCTCTGGAGTTAAAAAACCATATTCATTAAAATTGAAAATATTTGGTATAACAGGGACTACACCTTGAAAACGGGGTTGGCCACTTTTATCGTATTTAGTTCTATTAACAAATGGTTGAGTTTTATTTGTTCCAAAAATCAGAAGGCGAAGGACTTGCCATTCTGAACCCCGAAAAGCTTTTAATAAAAGATGACTGTCTGGAGAGGAAAGAAGATAGTTTTTGGCATTTATTGATGCAATTGACTCTGATAAGGTCAACAATTCTCTCAAAAATCTGAATAACAGTCTATAGTTATTTGCAAAGAGTGAGTTTATAATATCAATTACTTCACTCCAGTCTGATGCTCTAGCCTTTTCGGGTGTACACCCTTCGTCAATGCCGTTGACTTAAGAAAATGACGCGTCATTTCAATATGTTAAGGTTCTATATCTGAGCAAGGCGTGAGGGAGGGGTGAACCTCTCGAAATTTCCATGACCTTTATATTCAGACATCTTGGTATTTTTGAAAATTACTGGATCGGTTTGAAAGGCAGTGAAACATTTAATAAAATGTGACATAACAGCTTGATTTTAGGGTTTTTTTTCTTAAGTCAACGGCATTGCACCCTTCGTAACACATATACATCAAATTGATCATATTTCTTTTAAGATTATCATAATTACTTAAATCAATTTTTTTAGAAAGATATAAAAATCGTTTGTTTATGATATCACGTACATCTTGTTGTTCAACTTTTAGCCGAATATATCTTTTAAGTATATTCGGCATATCATCTGTTTCTTCTTGCTTTCGATTGTCTAAAAATCGAATATATGAATAATCTCTTAAGGTAACTATATATACAGCACGAAACAATCTTCGTTTTCCTTCTATTGCTGTAACTCTACCTAACTCCGAACACCAAATTTTATACTTTTCATATTGAATTTGATCAAAGCTAACACTGTCAAATCCATCTAATACAATTATGAACCCCCACCCCAACCTATTTTGCATAAAATTCATTGCTATTGAATTAATAATGCAAAAATCCTCTGAGGTTATCCCATATTGTTGACAGACAGGTTTAACTTCGAGATCACTGAGGGAAAAATCTTTTTCAGAATATTCTGTATCGTGAATTTCGTGAAGAGCTTTTATGTAAGCCCAAAATATTTCGTCTACTTTGTGTGGGTTATTTTTTTTATAGTTTTTGAAAACCCCATACTCTGAAAAATTTTCAAAGAAATATTCAAAAAATTCATCTTCAAACTTATCATCATCAATTATAGTAGTCCTGAAGTATTTCTGAGAAAATATACGCATCCACTTAGAAACAAATCTCTCTTCTAGCGTAGCGTCAACATTGATGTCATTTAAATCAACACGAATAAATATTATTTGCTTTCTATTTATTTTTTGATAATTAACACTAAAGATATAGTTTATTAAAGCTGTTTTGCCTACTCCTGGAGCTCCTACAATTGAAAATCTACAAAATTTATAATCTTCATCTGAAGATGGTTTAACAATATCTCTAGCCCTTTTTATTATTAATTTTACAAATTTATTCACTCTTCGCAAAGAATGGTTAAGTGGTAATAAACCGGATTCCAAAGAAATACCTATTCCATACTGTTCAACTTCATTATCGCGATGATCTTTTAATGAAAAACAGTTAATGAAATGATTTTTATTTCTTGGAGACATAGGAATATAGTTAATATATTTATAAATCTGCTTTAGAGTAGGATCTTCTATTTGTGGATTGGGATTTATGCTCCTTTTTATTAAATCAGTCTTAAATTTGCGTGCATACCCTTCACGCTCAGCAAGTCTTTCAAAAGTACCATTATATAAGGCTATCCCAAAAATCAATTTTACAGTGTCATTACCATGTCTTATATTTTCCTGACAAGAAGAAACAACCGT
>CALBTS010000048.1 GCA_937968035.1 uncultured Methanomethylovorans sp. | reverse complement strand
TTCTCGCGGTGCGGAGCGCCAATTGCATATACCGACCTGTTGGCGGTAGGTATTTAGTTAACTTAAATAATAAAGATAAAACTAGATCTTTATGTTTTACCCCAGTTGATTGTTTGAGAGCATTAATTCATTTGCCATCAATAATCATGGCATTATCATAGTCCTCCTCAGTAATAGTAAATGTATACCGGAATTCATCCTTTCCACAAGATCTGCCGCTTTTGACAATATCATACGATTCTGCATAATTCATGATATTTCTGTCGAAATCACAATTACTTCCCAGGACTTCATCACAGCATTGCTTTATGATTCTTACATTATCAAAGATAATGACCACAGAATCGGTCTCTATGGTTTTGAATACTCCCTGCTCCTCGGATCCATAGCCTCTGGCCTTTGAAACGGAATAATCTGAATGGGCAAGGATTACTATTCTTTCCAAGTAATTGATTTTGTCTGCAGAAACTCCATTTACATTATATGCCTTAATTTCGATTTCGTGATCAGTGCTATTTGCTATAGTGTAGTCATTATACCAAGTTCTTTCACAGCCTCCCAGTACAAAGGCGCTGATCAATGCAAACACAGGCAACAAACAGTTAATTATTGGCTTCATAATTATTTGATTTATTTATAATTCTGAAATAAATAATCGACATAAGTCTCAGTAGGATTATTGAACATATCTTGTATCCTAAACTGCCATATCCACCAGATTCCATTAGAGAGGAATAAGGCATTCTCTAGTTGTGAAAGCGTATATCCTTCGACCTGATCGTTTGGATAATCAGTATCTGCAAAAAGTAAACTCTGATTCACATTATCAATAAGGTCAATTACTAATGGTGTATAACCCTCGTTATTAACAATCTCAGAAATTGTTTCTCCCTGGTGGCTCGCGTAGTTTGAATAGATTGAAGATGGATAAATATCATTAGTTATCTTCCACTCCACGCCGACTGCCCAACTTTCAGGGACTTTCGGGTCTGAAATAAGATAATCTAATACATATTGAGCAGTAGAATAACCCATTTCCCAGTGAGATGCGTGCGCCAGTTCATGGATAGATGTACCAAAAATTCCACGACTGTTATAGGTGGATTTGTATACTACTACTTCTGCAGCCTGAATCAATTTGCTAAAGTCGAAATAATGAGAACGAGAATTAATTATGCCATCAAACTTACCTGCAATGTGAAGTCTCTGTTGAAGGATGGCAAATATTCCATCACGTGTTGGCGGGGTTTTTATACCCCATATGCTGTTCTTATAGTAGTAAGTATAAGCAGCTCGGA
>CALBTS010000047.1 GCA_937968035.1 uncultured Methanomethylovorans sp. | reverse complement strand
TCGAAAAAACAGATTTACAGGTAAGAAAATTATAGATTTATTCACCAGACCCTAATTATCGATGAATGCCATCGAGGTTCTGCCAGAGATGATAGCGCATGGCATGATATATTAAGATATTTCAACAAGGCTACTCACATCGGTTTAACTGCCACTCCAAAGGAAACAAAAGTTGTAAGTAACATTGAATATTTCGGTGAACCGATTTATACATATTCACTCCGACAGGGTATTGAAGATGGATTTCTTGCACCTTACAGGGTGATAAGGGTCGGAATAAACGTAGACTTGGAAGGATGGAGACCTGAACGTGGGAAAACTGATAAAGAAGGTGATTTGGTCGAAGACAGAAATTATAACGTTACAGATTATGACCGAACGTTGGTAATTGATGAACGCACTCAGATTGTCGCAAAGAAGCTAACTGAATACCTGAAAGGTTATAACAGATTTGCAAAAACCATTGTCTTCTGTGTTGATATCGACCATGCACAAAGGATGCGTTCTGCTTTGGTGAATGAAAATCCTGATTTGTCAGCCGAGAATTCAAAATATATTATGCAGATAACTGGCGACAATGAGGAAGGTAAGCGTGAACTTGACAATTTCACTGACCCAGAACAAAAATATCCTGTAATTGCCACAACATCAGAACTGATGACCACTGGTATTGATGCAATCACCTGCAAAGTAATTGTTTTGGATGCCAATATTGCTTCTATGACCAAATTCAAACAAATCATTGGTCGTGGAACAAGAATAAATGAGGACTACGATAAGAAATACTTCACAATTATTGATTTCAGGAACGCCACAGACCTGTTCGCTGACCCTGATTTTGATGGAGAGCCAATTCAAATTAAGGAAGTATCAAGTGATGTTGACATCACTGATATTGAACCGCCAGAGGTTGATTTTCCACCTGATGTTGAGTTGCCACCAGAACCACCTCTTCCACCTGATGAGCCACCAGAACCACCACATACAAGACTAAAAGTTTATGTAAACGGAGTGGATGTTTCTATTTTGATAAGCCGTGAACTGTATTTTGACCAGCATGGTAAGCTGATTACAGCAAGCCTGAAAGACCACACCAGAGAAATCATCAGGGGGCAGTTCGCTTCGCTGGATGATTTTATTAATAAATGGAATTCCACAGATAAAAAAACGGCTTTGATTGAAGAACTTCAGCAGCAGGGAATATTAGTTGAAGCATTGTATAAAGCCGTTAACAAGGAACTGGATTTATTTGATTTGATATGCCATGTTGCGTATGACATGCCACCGCTTACAAGAAAAGAACGAGCGGAGAATGTCAAGAAACGTAACTATTTCACCAAATATGGTGAACAGGCAAGAAAGGTAATGGAAAACCTGTTGGATAAATATGCAGACGAGGGAATTGATGATATTGAAAGTATGGAAGTACTAAAGGTTAAACCATTCACGGATTTTGGGTCACCAGTGGAAATTATTGGGGCATTTGGTAGTAAGAAAAAATATCTGGATGCGATACATGAATTGGAAACTGAACTATATAAGACAGCATAATGGAACAAAAGATTGAAATAATAAACAATTGGAACTTAAAAAAGCTATTTGGTGAGTTAGAGAATGGCAATATCAAAATTCCAAGGTTTCAGAGAGGATATGTTTGGGAACGGTCAAAGATTGTGAAACTTTTAAACAGTATTTACTCTCAATATCCAATCGGGTCTTTCTTTATATGGGTTGCAAGCCTTGATTATAAAAACTTTTGTAGAGAATTGACAGAACTTAATTTGCCTGAGCAACCTGAAGCTAATAACTATAGTTTTATCCTTGATGGTCAGCAAAGAATAACATCGCTTTATGTTGCACTTAAAGGCAAGAAGCTAAATGGCACAGACTTCTCAACTATTTGCTTTAATCTTGAAAAAAAGGAGTTTCAAATACCACGACTAAAAAATGAGAAACATAATATCCCAGCATGGAAACTCTTTGATACAACTGCTTATGGTGATATTTTAACAGACTATGCTATTTCCGACAGAGAAACTGGCACAAGCTATTCCACAGTTTGGCGTGATTGTCAACAAATTTTCACTGACTATCCAATAAGTATCATAAAGACCCTGAAGATGGATTTGGAGCAAGTAGTGACAATTTTTGAACGTATTAATCAAGGTGGGAAAAGGTTGGCATTATTTGACCTCGTTCATGCAAGCGCATGGTCTCCCAGTTTTGACATGAGAGAAAAAATTAACGAATTTAACAGTGAACCTAATGTTATGAATTTCGGTGGACTTGGGAATGAAGTGTTTATTCAATCCCTTTCATTAAATGCATTTGACGATTGCCGAAATTATAATCAGTTGCATTTAACTGCTGAAATTGCAAATCAGTTATGGGAGAAGACTATTGAATGCTTACGAATGTCAATCGATTTTATTAGGACACTTGGGGTCAGGTTTATTGACTTTATACCATATAGTTCCTTTTTTCCTGTATTGCAGTATTATTTTTTCAAATCAGGAAATAGAAGCATTAAGAGTGAGCATGTAAAATTTATTGAAGATTGGTTCTGGTCTGCGACATTTTCACAAAGATATTCAAGTTCCAGTCTGACCCTTATGAAAGAAGATGCTACATGGATTTACAATTTATCACAAGGGATACTGGAAACCAACACATTTGGTGTATCGCTTACTATTAAGGAACTATTGAAGGTTCGAATGCAGAATATATCTGTAATTAAAAATGGCGTACTCTGCTTGATGGCACTTGAAAATCCAAAGGATTTTGATAACGGACAAATGGTAATTCTTGACCGTTCAAATGTATCAAGGTCAAATAGCAAAGAGAACCATCATTTCTTCCCATATTCACTAAGACAGAAATTTGGAACAGACAGTAATGGTATTAACAGTCTTCTGAATTTCGTTTTAATTTCTGGACGGCTTAACAGGGAAATTTCAAACAAATTACCGTCAGATTATCTGAAACAATATGAAGAAACTAACACAAGTATTGAAGAACACCTATTATCACATTTCATAAATCAAGATGCTTTAGAGGCTGCAAAAGTCGATAATTTTCAATTATTTATACAAAAGCGTGGAGAGTTTATTCTGGATAAAATAAAATTGAAAGTTAGGATGCAATCATTTACAGAGCCAGAAGAAGATATTCTTGAGGATAATATTGAATATGAAGAACCTTTAATTGAAGAAGTAGCATAATGGCAAATATTTCTGGCATAATAAAGAGCATCAGGGACATAATGTGGCAAGACACTGGCTTAAATGGTGATGCCCAGAGGATAGAGCAACTTGGATGGATGTTTTTTTTGAAAATATTTTCAGATAAAGACCAAGAACTTGAGTTATTAAACGATAATTACAAATCGCCAATACCACCTGAATTTCATTGGAAAAAGGAAAAAGGGAACTGGGCAGGAGATGATGAGGGAATTACAGGAGATGACCTGTTGACATTCGTTGACCAGAAACTTTTCCCAGCTTTGCGTAATATTGATTTGAGTGTCGGTAATGGCAGGGCGTTAATTGTCCGTGAGGTATTTGAAGGGTAAGCATCCGGTCTGCCACATATTTTGCTAACGGAAGAATCCGCTTATCTTCCCCTGCAAAAAATCAATGTTAAGCAGTTCGAAGATGGCCGTCATTATAGAGCGGCAGAAGGAGTCAGGATTAAGTGTTAAAAGTTTTTGTATCAACGAAGGCATAGCACCATCAACATTTTTTTACTGGCAGAAGAAGCTCCGTAAAGAGGACCCTGGCGGGCGCTTCATATCACTGCTTGTTCGGGCACCGGGCTCGGTTGCATACCCGGCCTCTGAACAGCGGTCTGCACCGGTTATGGACAATACCCCGTTGGAGATTACCTATCCCAACGGGACAACCCTTCGGGTAAGGCAAACCCTGGATCTGGCCGGTCTTCGTTCACTTGTGTCCCTGCTAGACTGAGGCCATGTTCCATCTTCGTAAGCATCCGGTCTGCCACATATTTTGCTAACGGAAGAATCCGCTTATCTTCCCCTGCAAAAAATCAATGTTAAGCAGTTCGAAGATGGCCGTCATTATAGAGCGGCAGAAGGAGTCAGGATTAAGTGTTAAAAGTTTTTGTATCAACGAAGGCATAGCACCATCAACATTTTTTTACTGGCAGAAGAAGCTCCGTAAAGAGGACCCTGGCGGGCGCTTCATATCACTGCTTGTTCGGGCACCGGGCTCGGTTGCATACCCGGCCTCTGAACAGCGGTCTGCACCGGTTATGGACAATACCCCGTTGGAGATTACCTATCCCAACGGGACAACCCTTCGGGTAAGGCAAACCCTGGATCTGGCCGGTCTTCGTTCACTTGTGTCCCTGCTAGACTGAGGCCATGTTCCATCTTCACAGCTCACTGAGGTATTACCTGTATCCTCTGCCGGTAGATATGCGTAAAAGCTTTTACACCCTGAGCGGTGTGGTTAACTCACTGATGAACCAGAATGTCCGCGACGGAGGGGTCTTTATCTTCATGAACCGTCATCAGAACGTCATGAAGATCCTTCACATGGAATATGCAGGTCTGGTCATCTATCACAAGCGACTTGAATCAGGCCGATTTAAGCTGCCGGTTTTTGATGAGAACACAGCCTCTATAAGCATAGACTGGAAGGATTTAATGAACATGGTAGAGAGTGTCAGGCCGGGACGGTTGAAAACCCGGCGCATTGTTAATAACTATCAGTTATTCAGTTAATTAAAAGTGATCGAGGCAGGTATCACGTAGCTTTGTCTGTGTTAACTTTGGCTCAGACTTAAAGCAAGACGGACTGTGTCAAATACCCCTGATCAAAGCGCATTTATCGAGACCCTCCTTCAGGAGCGTGACGAGCTTTATCAGGAACTTTCCAAGCTACGCCAGGCAGATGGTGGAGCACTGGAGAAGGCTGAGAAGAAGAATGCATATTATGAAAAGGTTATAAAGGAGAAGGATCTTATAATCAATAAATTAACCGATCAGCTTGCATGGTTCAGGCGTAAGTTCTGGAAGCCGTCGAGTGAAAAGTACATCCCATCTGATCCTGCTCAGCGTAAGCTTGACTTTGACGGCATTGACATCCTGCCTGAAGAAGAGACTGTCATCAAGGCTTCTGCCAATGAAATCATCACCTATAAGCGCACCAGGGTAGAAAGAGAAAAGAAGCAGCCGGTACGTATGCCTCTTCCGGAGCATCTCCGCCGTGAGGAAGAGATCATCGAGCCGGAGGGCATTGATGATCTCTGGGTGCGTATAGGCGAAGAGGTTACCGAGCAACTGGAACATAAACCAGGGGAACTTTATGTCAGAAGGATCATACGCCCGAAGTATGCTCTGAAGAAGGATCTGCAGTTGGCTCAAGAAGCCAGTGGTGAAGAGAATCAGGATAAAAACATTAAGATTGCTCCCCTTCCGTTGTTACCACTGCCCAGAAGCAATGCCGGGGCAAGTCTGCTTGCAGAGCTTATCATGAGCAAATACATGTATCATCTTCCATTCCACCGGCAACTGGCAATGTTTAAGCTTGAGGGCATAAAGATACCTGCATCAACTGTCAACGACTGGTTTGTAGGTTGCGGGGATCTTCTCAGGGCGCTGTATTACAGGTTAAGAGAGATAGTCCTTGAGAGTGACTATATACAAGTCGATGAAAGCACCGTGCCGGTTATCAATAATGAAAAGCACCGGGCTGTTAAAGCCTACCTGTGGGTGGTGAGATCGGTGATGAAGAACCTGGTATTCTTTCATTATGACAAGGGCTCAAGAGCACAGAGGGTTGTCATTGAACTTCTACGCGATTACAAGGGTGCAGTACAGACAGACGGTTACGAGGCTTATTCTATCTACGAGAACAAGAAGGGGGTATTGCTTCTGGGTTGCTGGGCACATGCAAGGCGCAAGTTTAATGAGGCCCTGAAAGAAGATCAGTCCGGCGCAACTTATGCACTGGAACAGATCAGCTTGCTCTACGGTGTGGAGTCGATGGCTGACGACCAGGAGCTCGATTACCAGCAGAGAGCAGAGCTTCGCTCAAGACTTGCTTATCCCATCCTCCTTGGTTTTGAAAAATGGATCGTCAGTCATATGCCCAAGGCATTACCCAAAGGCAGGATGAGTCAGGCATTAACTTATACATACTCGTTGTTCCACAGGTTATCCAGGTATCACCTTGACGGCCGTTACAAGATGGACAATAACCTTGTGGAGAACAGTATCCGCCCTTTGGCTTTGGGGAGAAAAAATTACATGTTCTGTGGCAATCATGATGCAGCAGAGAATGCAGCCATAATGTACTCCCTTCTCGGCAGCTGTGCTGCCCTGGATGTAAATCCCCGGGAGTGGTTGACAGATGTGTTGACCCGGATCCCAAACTATAACAACAACTACAGCCTTGATCTGGCAGATATGCTGCCTCATAACTGGAAAGCCGGCCGGACGCTCCAAAATGCTCCATTGGAGATCCAATAATTATTGGAGATTGTTGGAAAAAGTTGAGCACTCCATCTACTTTTAACAGAATATCAAAGAACTCTAAGAAAGTTGTATTGAAACCTAACCTTGGCAATATAGCGATTGGTCAGGCTACTGTCAACATGTAGCAGGCCGAATACTTACTTTGAAGGTAATCACAATTATATGAAAAGCGGCATCAACATCCGCAAAGTGTTGAACAAGCTGAACGAACTGGATTTTAATATTGCAAAGGAACGGCATGCTTTCGGTGAAGTTTATGAAAGCATCTTGAAAGACCTTCAGAGTGCTGGTAAATCTGGAGAATTTTATACCCCAAGGGCAATTACCAGTTTTATCACTGAAATGATAAATCCTAAGCTGGGCGAGAAAATCCTCGACCCAAGTTGTGGTACGGCAGGTTATCTTACTTCAGCTATCGAACATCTGAAAAGTCAGGCAAACAGTGTTGAAGAAAGACAAAGCATTCAGGAGAATGTTGTTGGGTGGGAGTATAAGCCACTTCCCTACCTGCTTGCAACAACCAATCTTATTCTTCATGACATCGAACTTCCAAAAATCACATTCAGAGACAGTCTTGACCAACCCCTGAGCAACTATAAAGATAAAGACCGTGTTGATGTGATATTGGCTAACCCACCATTTGGTGGTATTGTTGCAAACAACAATGAGAAGAATTTCCCACAGAACTTCCGTACCAAAGAAAGTGCCGACCTGTTTTTGGTTTTGATGATACACCTGCTTAAAAATGGTGGAAGAGCAGGTATCGTACTTCCTGATGGGTCGTTAACTGGTGAAGGTGTCAAACAAAGAGTAAGGCAGAAACTTTTGGAAGAATGTAATCTTCATACTATAATAAGATTACCAAACTCTGTTTTCAAACCGTATGCAACGGTTGCCACTAATTTATTGTTTTTTGAAAAGGGTAAACGAACAGAAGAAATTTGGTTTTATTAAAGTGCTCCCTTCTTTCAGACCACAGGTTAACAAATATAAGTTTTCTTATG
>CALBTS010000046.1 GCA_937968035.1 uncultured Methanomethylovorans sp. | reverse complement strand
GGGGTCGGTTTTTAAAACCAAAATATGGACATTGATAATCAAATACATATAGAGGTCAATTGAGAATCTAAAAAGTTAATCGGACAATAGTGTTATTCAATAACATGTACAAGAGCGAACTGTTTGTTTTAACTTGGTAAATTTGTAGCTATGGATGTGCTCACAAAAGAACAGAGGAAGAAAAATATGCAGGCTATCCGTAGTAGGAATTCAAGGATAGAATTACTTATTTCAAAGAAACTGTTTTCACTGGGGTACAGATACAGACGTAATAATAAATCGATTTATGGTACACCGGATATATCAATTAAGAAATATAAAATAGCTGTCTTTTGTGACAGTGAATTTTTTCACGGGAAAGACTGGGAGCAAAATAAGATTCGAATAGGGACAAATACCAGAACTTGGCAAAGAAAGATTGAATCAAATATAAAAAGAGATAAAATTGTAAATGAGACCTTGTTGAAAAACGGGTGGGAAGTAATAAGGTTCTGGGGAGAAGATATCAGAAAGAATACGGATTTTTGTATTTCACAAATAGTTAAGGTAATCGAGGAGAGGAAGCATGGTAAAGTATTCTGAGTTAAGAAAAAAGCTAAAGATAGAAGTAGATAAAAGCGCTGATGAGGGGCTGGCGGCACTGACTCACTTCCTGCACAATCAGAAAACCGGTCCAACCTTTTACAAAGAATTGGCTGCTGAATACCTGACGGTTAAAAATATTGCTGAAGATCAGTCCCTTTTCAATGATTATCTGCCTATTAAATGGGACGTCCCTTTTCCCCCTCCTGAAAAGGCCGGGTTTAAATTTATAGATCTGTTCTGTGGTATCGGAGGAATAAGAATGGCATATCAAAATCTAGGAGGTGCCTGTGTGTTTTCTTCTGATATTGATAACTACGCAAAAATTACCTACGAGCTAAATTTTGGTGAAGTCCCTTTTGGAGACATAACCAAGATCAATGAAAAAGATATTCCTGACCATGACCTGCTCCTGGCCGGATTCCCTTGTCAGCCTTTCTCAATTGCCGGGGTATCCAAGAAAACCAGTCTGGGAAGAAAACACGGTTTTCTGGATGAAACCCAAGGTACCCTCTTTTTTGACATTGCAAGAATTCTCAAGGAGAAGAAACCTAAGGCTTTCATGCTTGAAAATGTAAAGAATCTCACTTCTCATGATAAAAAGAAAACCTTTAAGATAATAAAAGGTGTCCTGGAGGAACTGGGATATAAGGTTTTCAGCAAGGTATTGGACGGAAAACATTTCGTACCACAACATCGTGAAAGAATAATTATTGTCGGTTTTGACAAAGATGTGTATGGTGAAGAGGTCTTATTTTCCTTCCCTGATATGCCTGAGGCAAAACATAAAATTAAAACAATTCTGGAATCAGATCCTGATCCGAAATACACCCTTTCAAATAAATTATGGGCTTATCTTCAGGACTATTCGGAAAAACACAGAGCAAAGGGTAACGGATTCGGATATGGTCTCACAAATCCGGAGGGCATTTCTCGTACCTTAAGCGCCAGATATTATAAAGACGGAGCAGAAATTCTTATCCCGCAACCAGGAAAGAACCCGCGAAGACTTACACCACGTGAGTGTGCAAGACTTCAGGGATTCAGTAATAAGTTTAAGATTGAGGTGTCTGATAACAGAGCGTACAAACAATTCGGAAATTCCGTCGTGGTTCCTCTGATCCAGTCGGTTGGAGAAAAAGTTGTTGAAGTTATAATGAGAGAAAATGTAAAATAATTATGGATCTGACAACCCTCAGGGATATTTTATTGTGGAATGGGTGTAAAACCATATATGTAAAAAGGTTAGCACCCAATGACAACTCTAAAAATCAAATTTATCTCGGAGGGAGTTTCGACATCCTGAATATCTTTCCCACCTCTGATATTATTTGTGAGCCCAAGGGCAATTGGACAAAAGACAGATTTAAAGCCTCAGTAAGGTTCAGCTGGATAACTGAAACCGGAAAGTTGGTTCCTGCCCCTTCTACTCAATTAGTACTATACCCGAAATACCCGGAAGTAAGGTTATCCGGTTTTCTTAAAGGCTGCCCTGTTGCGCCCTCTGATTTGATGGCATCCAGATTAGAGGGCAGATTACTTTTCATGTCAGTATCAGCCAACGGTGAAGTAATCAGTTACGCAGCATCAGGACAGTCAGTCCTCGCGTCTGAATTTAATAGGCTTCATAACTTGAAGATGCATGGCGTCTTTCAAGTAATTGAAATAGTTGCGGGCCAGATAAACAGAGAAAGACTACTTTACGAGATGCTGAGGATACACAATATGGGCTGGATCCAATCTAAACGTCTTGATAAATTTAAAGAAATAAAGCCATGCCTTTCTCCAAATTGTGGAGGTTATACGCTCGAAGCAGAACTTGGAATTACACCAAACGGTTATTCGGAACCTGATTTTATGGGTTATGAAATTAAACAGTTCCATGCATCAAATTTTAGCAGATTTGGCAGTGAAGTTATTACTCTCATGACTCCGGAACCCACCTCGGGTTTTTACGTTGAATCAGGGGTGGAGGCATTCATCAGAAAATACGGATATAAAGACAAATTAGGTCGGCCTGATCGTATGAATTTCGGGGGCATACACAAAGTCGGAAATACAAACCCCCTGACCAGTTTAAAGCTTGATCTGGCAGGATTCGATGTCACCACGAACAAGATAACCAGTGTTGACGGAAGGATTTCTCTAATTGATAAACATGGAGATGAGGCTGCATCATGGTCATTTGCATCACTTCTGAGCCATTGGAACCGCAAACATAATTTAGCTTGTTATGTTCCCAGCCAGTCCATAAAGACACCTGTATTACATTACAGATATGGTAATAACCTCATTATCGGAAATGGCACGAACTTTATTTTCTTCCTTAATCAAATGCATACGGGAAATGTTTATTACGATCCCGGTATAAAACTTGAAAATGCTTCGACTGAACCGACTACCAAAAGAAGAAGTCAATTCAGAATAAAGTCAGGTAACATCCGAAACCTTTATTATACAACAGAGATGGTTGACCTGCTTCATCCAAATCAGGGTTCAATCCTGATATAACTGATATCATATCGGACAAATCTCAAATTTGGCAGCCGTCTTTTATCATGGCTGAAACATTAAATAGTCGACCCTTAAAAAGTATCTATATTGTTGATAACTAATGATATAAGTTAATATTAATGTTTGTCAGTTTGCAGGCTTTTTGGTAGATTCGTTAAAAAGCTTGCAAAATGATAGGCAAAACTGACAAGAATCCGCAATTGAATGTTTTCAGAACTCCATTGGTGAGTGTGATAAATATGAAGCATGAGTTAGTAGAATTGGCTCAGCGAATTGACTGGAAATCAGTAGAAAAGGATTTTGCGCCTTATTATGCTGATATGGGTCGTCCGGCGGTACCAGTTCGCAAGATGGTCGGCTGCATGCTTCTAAAGCAGATGTACGGATTATCGGATGAGTCATTTGTTGACCGGTGGATCGAGAACCCGTACATGCAGTACTTTTGCGGCGAGACCTATTTTCAATTTGAGAAACCATTTGATCCCAGCGAGTTCGTACACTTCCGCAAGCGTCTTGGGACAGATGGAGCGGAGAAGTTATTAAAGCTCAGCATTAGTCTCTTTGAGAAGAAAGAAGTGGAAGAAAAAGAAGTCCTCATTGATACTACAGTCCAAGAGAAAAACATCACCTTTCCGACAGATGCTAAGCTACATAAGAAGATAATAGAAGGCTGCTGGAAGATAGCCGAGAAAGAAAGCATAGATCTACGTCAGAGCTATAGTCGAACTCTTGGTCAGCTGATGATCGATCAGCGGTTCCGGGAACATCCCAAGAGGCGTAAGAAGGCAATGGCAGCCGCACGGAAGATAAAGACCATTGCTGGTCGCCTGGTAAGAGATGTTGAGAGGGGGCTTGACAACAAAGACCGTCTTGAGGCATATGATGAGCAGTTATGGTTGTATTACCGGGTACTTGGGCAGAAGAGAGACAGCCATAACAAGATCTATAGCTTTCATGCACCGGAGGTAAGCTGTATCTCCAAGGGTAAGGATCACAAGAAGTACGAGTTTGGAAACAAGAGCGGTTTTGTGATTACAAAGAACAGCGGCATTATACTTGGGGCTATGGCTTTTGAAGGTAATCCATACGACGGTCATACACTTCAGCCGCAGTTGGAGCAGGTATCAGATCTGATGGGCAGGCTACCGAAAGTGGCATTGGTTGACAGAGGTTATAAGGGACGCAAGACCATTCTTGGGGTAGAGATCATGATGCCAGGCACTGGCAAAGGCAAAACCGCGTATGAGAAGCTCAAGGACAGAGCTCGGTTCAGACGACGGGCAGCAGTCGAACCAGTGATCGGACATCTCAAGAGTGATTACCTGATGCTGAGGAACTATCTCAAGGGTGTTGAAGGTGATATGATTAATACGATTATGGCAGCAGTTGCCTTCAATATGATGAAAAGATTAAGGCAGATCCGGAATGCCATTTATTTTGTCCTGGATTTACTGGCCGGCAACTGGTCGGTAAAATATGCCACTGTACTCGTTTATTGAAAAATATGACTTGTTAAGGGTCGACTAAATATCCGATTAACAGGCAATAAATCATATTCTCTCGGATTGTAATAACACCATTTTTTGTCTTGCATGGCAGAATTAATAGCTTAAGGGATCTGTTGTCTGTCGAGGGTTTCACCTGTCAATTTATTTTGACATAGGTTGCAGAAGTTATTGAATTTTACCGGGGATCTTTTTACCTTCATCTTTTGACTAAAAAACCAATATCCAAACCAGTAAATCATGTTAAACCACAAGATCAACAGGGAGAAATTTATTAAAACACTGGAGCAGTACATTAATGAATGTACTGAAACAGATTGGTTTGCAACAGGTGAAATTTATAAATTCCATTTCGCAGACTGGCTGTTTAGAAGGGTTGACTTCAATAAGCAGACTGACGAACAAATTCTCGAAATCAGTATTGCATCTCAGCATGAAAAATTCGACGGGAAGACAAAGGGAGTAAATTTTCTGGATACTCCTAAAAGATATGGAAATCAGATTATTGAATTAAAAGACATACAAACAATAAGGTATTTATTTGAAGGTGGACTGCTAGAAAAAGAAAGGATTAAAACATCCTTAAGCCTGCCAAAGTTCTCTGCATGGTTAGCTACATTAATTCCTCATAAGTTTAATACCTGTCCCAGGATTGATCTGATATTTGCACTGGAGTATCTTTTTGATGAAAAGAATCTGCCTAAAAAAGGCTTTAAATCTTTCGTAAAGAGTCAGGAGTTGTTGAGCATTCTGAGGAAGGAAATTCATGAAAACATCGATAAGTTCAGAGGGATTTCAGTAAAATTCGATGTATTAAGAGAAATCACTCCCGTCGTTGAGGTATGGCTCGTCCAGGACTTTATTTTCTTCATTCGAAAACATATCCTCGTCGGCAAAGAAATGTTCACATGGGTTTCACTTTTCGAAGAACTTGCGACCGAGTTGCTGTCGTACAAAGACAAGCAATCTGAAATCATACAAAAACTAATTGCTTCCGGAATTGAGGAAGGTTTCAATGATTTAAATATTGAAGGAGAAACGATTCAATTAAAAGAGATTGATCCTTTTACAGTGTTTGCATCAATCACAAAATATGGTGAAGATAAGGTAGTGCAAATTGCAAAGAAGTTAAAAGTAAATTTCGAGTTGAATTCAGAAACCCCTGTGGATGCTTGGGGCATCCCCAGAACCTTTCCTCAAAATGTCTGGTTCTACGGATATGAAAAAGACCGTGAACCAGATCGTATTTCAATACTATGGGAGTTATTTGAGCAAGCCATTAATTATAATATCAATGATGATCTTTTCGACAAAGTAATCGGATTACATGGGATTGGAATTACAAAGTTGACCAGTAATCTTTATAAAGCCCGACCATCACAATATCTTACAATCGACAGAAACACAATCTACTATCTTAATACGCTGGCAATTGATACAAATATCAGAAGCCTTGGAGATTATTTCTCAATAATTGAACAAGCGAAAGAGAAAACGGGTCTGAAACTTTACGAGATTTCCCACTTGGCGTACATGGAAAATAATTATGAAGACTTTGTTGACGAAGAAATTATAGAAGACCCACACCCTGATCCACAGGTCAGATTCTGGATTTATGCGCCAGGGGCCAACGCTCAATTTTGGGATACCTTTTATGCGGACGGAGTGATGGGTATAGGCTGGAATCAGACAGGTAACTTGAACAACTTTCCTGACAGGGAGAGCATCGGAAAGAAAATGCAGGAAGAAATAGACTCTGAAAGGTCATTCTCAAACGACTCCCTTGCATGCTGGCAATTTCTGAAAGTAATGAAACCTGAGGATATTATCGTCGCTAAGAAGGGAGTAAAAACATATATCGGTTATGGTATAGTCGAATCTGATTACTACTATGACCCGTCAAGGAGTGATTACCATCATTTAAGAAAGGTCAGATGGGTAAACAAAGGTGAATGGCCGGAAGAGAACAGCAATATTGTCTTAAAAACACTTACAGATATAACACCTTTCCCGGAGTATGTCGCTAAACTTAAATCCCTCCTTGGAATTGAAGAGAAAGTCGAACAACCAATAGTACCTCCCTCAGATCATAGCGGGGAACAACAATTCTGGTGGATTAATGCCAATCCGACCTATTGGAATATAGATCATTTTGCAATAGGGCAAGAACAGACCTATACAACCCACAACGACAAAGGGAACAAAAGAAGAATTTACGAGTACTTTACCAAAGTTAAAACCGGTGACCTGATCATTGGCTATCAATCTGCCCCAATACTTAAGGTTAAAGCCATTTTCGAGGTAGTTAGTGGCATAACCGACGATGAAGAAGAAGGTGAAATAATTACATTCAAGATCAAGGAATTCTTTCCATACCAAGCCTCATGGGAAGACCTGAAAACGGTCTCTGAGTTAAGTGCATGTGAAGTCTTCAAAAATCACCAGGGATCTCTCTTCAAACTGAACGAGGAGGAATTTAGATCAATATGTCGGTTATGCAGACAAGAGATTACGAAAAGATTAGATCCATATACAAAGCTGGAGGCTCTTAAAGAGATATTTCTGAATGAACGGAGGCTTGATGAAATTATAAACTCGATTGAATATAAAAGGAATATAATCCTGCAAGGCCCCCCCGGGACAGGTAAAACATTTATTGCTAAAAGATTAGCTTATCTTCTATCAGGATTTAAAGATAATTCAAAGGTTGAAATGATTCAGTTTCATCAGTCCTACTCTTATGAAGATTTCATACAAGGCTATCGTCCAACAGGAGAAGGAAAATTTCAATTGAAGAATGGAGTCTTCTTTGAATTTTGCTTAAAAGCACAGCATGATCCCGATCACAAATATTTCTTCATTATAGATGAAATAAACCGTGGCAACCTGAGCAAAATTTTCGGAGAACTTATGATGCTGATCGAGCATGATAAGCGAGGTAAAGATTTTGGAATCAGACTGACCTACTCAAGTACAGAAAATGAGAAGTTCTTTCTCCCGGAAAACCTCTACATCATTGGGACAATGAATACTGCCGACAGATCTCTGGCCATTGTTGATTATGCCCTGAGAAGAAGATTCAACTTTATAGATATTAATCCTTCATTTAATGATCCACGCTTCGCCAAATTGCTTTCAATTAATGGGGTTGATGACGATCTGATTAATCGGATTATTTCAAGATTTAATGATCTCAATGCAGTCATATCCGAAGATGACAACCTTGGGAGGTGGTTTTCAATTGGTCACAGCTATTTCTGTTCTAAACCGATTGTTAATGAATCAAAATGGTACAGACAGGTTATTGATAATGAGATAAGGCCTCTTCTAAGGGAGTATTGGTTCGATGATATTGAAAAAGCAGAAGACAATGTAAACAAGTTACTTCGTGAGTGAGTCTAAAATACCTATAGAAAACATCTATTATTTGCTTTGCTATTCCTGGAACCAGCTGGATGCCTCAAACAGAATCAGGGTTAGTGCTTCAGACTATACTCAATACATAGATCTGTTTGCTAAGGTCCTTAATAATGGCTGTAGCTATATTTTTAAGAGAGGCCTCGACAGGACATATAAGAATGAATTTGAAGAATTAACGCAGGTGCACGGTAAAATTGATTTCAAGAATAACCTGAGGAATCTTTCAGTGCCTATCTTAAGATTGCATTGCGACTTCGATGAATTATCCCAAGATATTCTTCACAATCAAATAATTAAAGCTACTTTAAATAAATTACTCAGAGTAAAGAATCTTGACAGGTCGATACGGTTAGAGCTCCTTGAGGTCTATAAACGTTTCCTCCATATCTCAGATATAGCACTCACAAGTAATCATTTCGCGAAGGTAAATTTACACAGGAACAATCTGTTTTATAGATTCGTGCTTAACGTTGCATTTATTATTCACGAAAACATTTCTCTTAATGAAGATACCGGGTCCTACGAGTTCATAGATTTCGTAAGAGATGAAAAGAAGATGGCAAAATTGTTTGAACATTTTGTCAGAAATTTCTTCAAAGAAGCTCTTCGAAATAGTGATTTCAATGTTGGATCAGAAACAATTATGTGGAATGTTACTCAAAAGGGGGACAATAATATCGACTTCCTTCCTATTATGAAGACGGATATATCTCTCACATCTCCAAACAGGAAAATAATTATTGACACGAAGTACTACGCAGAATGTCTTAATGAGTATTATGACAAAGAAAAGATCATATCAGCTAACCTGTACCAAATGTATGCATATGTTAAGAATGCAGAAGTCCAGGGCGGGTCAGCAATAAACAGTGAAGGACTATTGCTATATCCAACCGTTTCTAAAGAACATTCCATTACCAACATTATTGATAATCATAAAATTACCATAAAGACGATTAATCTGAACCAGCATTGGAGGCTTATCCGGAATGATTTATTGGAGATTATTAATTAAAAGCAACCCGCAAAACATTTATCAACATAAGAGATAAAAGCCGACAGCTGATAAAAACTTTCAAATTAAATTGTTTGCCTTTGAATGAATACGAGCCCAGCCAGGGTTCATATGAGATTCTATTCACTTCTACCATTAAGTCACGATAGTGTTTCAAAAAGTGTGTCTGGCGTAGCCATAAGAAAAGGTCTTCTGATTT
>CALBTS010000045.1 GCA_937968035.1 uncultured Methanomethylovorans sp. | reverse complement strand
AATGGCATATTGTGCATTTCATCACTATGAACAGGCAGAACTTTGTCATTATCCTGTGCATATAGGCTGACATGAATATCTGAGATGTTGGCGGAAACAGAGCCCTGATCCTTATCTGCAACGACATCAATCCCATCGGCCATAGAGTAACTATCCACAGCAGTGGTTTGAATAATGGGTGTTTCAACTTCATTTTCTAAGGAGGGCAGGGAAGGAATTTGATAACTGACAGCCTGATCCGACTCAAACTTATCGTTTGTGAGGGAGGGGGTTGTCTTGACATTAGCAATTTGATTTTCAATTGATGCCAATCTGGAAGAGAGAGATCGTATTTCGTGATGCAGATCCTCTATGTCTCCTGCCAGGCTCTCATAAGTGGCATCCGAAGAATAAGTGATACCTTTGCGGAGTTCACCCTCAATAAGCTTCCTTATAAATAAGCTCTTGTTCTCCACCTGATCCAGTTTATCAAAAAGAGCATCGGACATGCTGATAGTTAATCTTTTCATCACACCGTCTCTAATATATTTTTAATAATATACATATTTAGGTGCTACTAGTAGATATATATTTTGGATTTAAAAAGTGAAGAGAAGGATACGAAGATCCGAAATTATTGCCGACACGAATTGAAGCCGGAATTGAAAAGTACCCGGGACTTTTCACATCCTGGACTTACATTGCAGACAAACCCTGCCTTTAGTTGTGGATATGAAAGCATGTTTTGCGGCTATGTTACCACACCTGGGACAAAGCTCCGCTGTTTTGAATATATTTTCCACGGCCTGCAGATCAGCCTCATAGATATGAGTATCCCATCCAGTGGCCATCAATGACTCTATCCTGTAAGGCATATCATTTTCCCTGAAAACTTTCTTGAAACCTTCCACAATAGCTGGAAGATTTGCAGGGAAACCACCGAAAGCATCCCATGAACGATACAGGATATATAGCCTGACATCAGTTTCATTTAGCAGCTCCAGCTTGTAAGCGATCCAGCAGGGTTGGTCCTCGAACTTAGGAATATGAACTTCGTTCTCCCACAGCACACCAACATGTCTTCTGGAACCGACCCGGAGGTTCTTCACATTCTCTGAAAGAGTATTATACGCTGTTTCACCATAACGGAAAAGCTGTTTTGCATAACAGTAATCGAACTTCCTTCGATCGTCGTCGGGAAGTGATACATACCAATCAGCATATTCCTCGGTAAGCTCTTCCTTGTATTTCTTAATGAGATTCTCCCCAAAGGGAACAAAGGAGTTCACCTGATCAGCATTAACATCATTAATGACAACAGTAGCATGCAATCTGCGAGTCCCCGTACTGTAATCTGGTTTGTGATCTTCACCATTCTTGTATATCTCATATATCAACCGTGACCATGCAGAAGAGATGGTATCGGCTTCTATTAGTACTGCTTTCATAATTTCACCCTTTGCTTTTGTTCATATTAGCAAGTGCACCCGCAACCATGATCGCTTTGGCGTAATGTCCTCCAACCCTTGAAGTATCAACAAAAACATACTTGTCCATCAAGATCGGTGCTCCCATGCCATCACCACATCCCAAAAAGACAAGTGTACGGAAGATCAGATTGCCAGAGATGCCATCCGGAGCAATGAGGAAATTGGCTTCTTTGATAGCATCTTCAATAAGGATAGTATAATGCTTTGCTTTGATCCCCATTTTGTTCAATTGATTGACCATGAATTCCCCATCTGCCAAAGTACGGTCCACCCTGCTGTTGCGTCCCAGATCACCCATCCTGCCTCCGGAAAGTATTCCCAGCAGGGGCTCTATACCAAAACGGCGTATGTGTTCCGACCCAAGCCGTGCGAATTCCATTTTATCGGCAAGGTCCTCACCTTCATCTATACCTACCGGAGCAATAAAAAAAGGAGTTCCATCAGCCGTCGTAAGCAAAGCCACACGATGAAGTTTTTCCATCCCGAGAACCTTTTTAAGATAAGACAGTGTGTCAGACGCCCGGGCCGTACCCCTTACAGCAGCATCCACATGGCCAGAGGCCAAAAGGTCCACCATCACTTTTTCAGGTTCATCGGTTCCCACTACCTCAAGAGAAGTACCTAAAAACCCTATCTCCCGCTGGTCACCTACCAATATGACTTCCGCAAACCCCTTATCATTTGCTTCCTCTGCACTTGAGATGATCTTTTTGGTAGGATCCCTGATGCCGATGGCTACTTTTGCCCGGTTCTGAATAGCTTTGTTCCGAATAATGTCCACAAGGTCAGGCGTGGTCAGGAGCGACATGTCATGTACCTACAATTATTAATATCAAGCAAAACCAACAAAGGAGTGAAAACATTAATTAGTTTCCCTCTATTGGATATGATGCAATGACCACACCGAAAGAATGGGCTGAAAAATACAGGCCAAAAAGCCTTGCTGATGTCGTGGGAAATTCGGGTGCAACCGGACAACTTAGATCATGGGCTGAGAAGTGGCTGGACAGCATGCCCGAACAAAAGGCAGTGTTGCTCCATGGTCCGGCAGGTGTCGGAAAGACATCAACGGCCTATGCTCTTGCAATGGATATGGAATGGGAAGTTATCGAACTCAATGCCAGCGACCAGCGCACAGCCGATGTCATCGAAAGGGTCGCAGGTTCAGCTTCCAGAATGAGCACATTTGGGGGTATGGATTCCAAAAGGCTTATAGTGCTGGATGAAGCCGATAACATGCATGGGACAAGCGATCGTGGTGGTGCAAAGGCAATAGGGGATATAATCAGATCAACCGGTCAACCTATAGTATTGATAGCTAACGATGCCTATGGAATTCCATCGTCTGTCAGATCGAATGTCCTGGAGATCAAATTCAATGCACTTCAGGCACGTTCTATGATACCGGCCCTGAAGCAGGTAGCTCAAAAAGAGGGTCTGATGTGTGGTGTAGGCATTATAGAGAAGATCGCAGAGAATGCAGATGGTGATATGCGCAGTGCCATTAACGACCTGCAGGCAGTTGCCATGGGCAGAAATGAGATCAACATAGAAGACATTGCTACTGCGGAGAGAGATAACAAAGAATCCATATTCAAGGTAATGGAAAGGATATTTAAGGGAACTGATGCAAAAACAGCCCTCGAAACAACATACAACCTTGACGAAAGTCCTGAAGATCTTATCCACTGGATCAATGAGAATCTCCCGATCCAATATGCTGGTAAGGATGAAGGAATGATCACAGACCCGATCCGAAGCGGATATGAGTATATATCCCGTGCAGACCTGTTTCTTGGAAGAGTACAAAAAAGACAGAATTACCTTATGTGGCGTTATGCAAGCGTGCTCATGACATGTGGAACGGTCGTATCAAAGTCTCAACCGAAACGCGGTTTTGTGAAGTTCAATCCACCTTCTTTGTGGCGTCGTATGGGACAGCTGAAGGCTAGAAGGAACATGCGCAATAACATTGCAGCAAAGATAGCTGATCACTGCCATGAATCAATGCGTTACGCAGGTACAGACATAGCATTCATTTATAGCATATTGCTTGAAGACCAGGACTATGCTCCTGCGGTGGTAGCTGAGTTGGAACTGGACCTTGATGAACTTGTATTTCTGACAGGTGCGTCGAAAGTAACTAAAAAACTTCAGAAGATCTATGATGATGCAAAGGAACTAAGAAAAGAAAAGGGAGAAACAGAAGTTACTTTTTTCAAGGTGAAGGAAAAACAAACGATCAATGAAGATCAGAAGCAAACAAGACTTGCTGATATGATAAACAATAAAGAGAAGATTTCGGAAGAAAAGAACGGCAATAATGAACCTGCTAAGGAAAAAGAGAAGACAAACGGAATGATAAAAAAGCCGCAGAAGACATTATTTGATTTTTAGGCATTGATTTTTAAGATATTTGGATGCTCCATAATGAGAAAAAAACCTTTTTGGAAATAAAAAGTGGAGTATGAGCGGGGTGGGGAGTGGGGGTTATTGTAAGAAAGAGGAGAATCCCGCTCGATAAAAGATAGGTATTAATGATATATATATTTTATTATTATGCTCATCATTATGATGTAAAGTCAAACAAAAATTGAGCATAATAACAATGATACGAAGAGATAGTGGATACTGGCCTATAAAAATTAAGATCTGGAGTGGAGAATGAGCGGGCTGGGGAGTGGGGGTTGTTATAAAAGAATCTGTACCCGCTCATCGTTATACAATAAGTGATAATTGTATATAAATTTTACTATATAATTTAACTGATTGCAGACAAAACTTTTTATATAGATATTAGAAAAGCAGACGAAGATAAATGAGAAAAGCATAAAATAATAAATAGATTGCATCCGTCTAAAGTGTGGTGAAAGAATGGTGATCGGAGTCACAATGGTAAATGTGCTGCCTGGAAAAGAGAGGGCAGCTTATACAGAATTGCAAAATATTGAAGGCATCAAGGACATTTATCATGTTTTCGGAGAATACGACTTTGTCGTAATTGTGGATGTCGAAGACCTCAGCAGATTGAACAATATAGTCGATGACATAAGAGAAAACGAGTTTGTTACGGCTACACAGACCATAGTTGGCGCCGAACTGAAATAAGGAAGGCACAGCATATTTATATAGCGTGCTTTTTATATAAGAAGTAGCTTTAGCTGACATGCTTAACTAAGGATGATAGTACATGGAAATCCCAATTGCAGAAGAACTTGCAAAAAATCAGAAATCAATAAGTGTAGCTGAATTCTTCGAAAAGAACAGGCAGATACTTGGATTTGACTCAGCCCCCCGCAGTCTTATCACAACCATAAAAGAAGCTGTGGATAACTCCCTGGACGCCTGTGAGGAGGCTGAGATCCTTCCAGACATTCTCGTACAAGTGGAAAGGTCGGACAAAGACAGTTTAGTGATCATTGTTGAGGACAACGGACCTGGAATAGTAAAGGAGCAAATACCTAAGGTTTTTGCAAAGCTGCTTTATGGATCGAGGTTCCATGCTCTGAAACAAAGCAGAGGACAGCAGGGTATAGGCATATCCGCATCTGTGCTATATTCTCAATTGACCTCAGGCCATCCCACAAGGATCATCTCAAAGATCGGGCAGGGAAAACCTGCGCACTACTATGAGCTAATGATCAACACAAGTACCAATGAACCTGAGATACTGAAGGAAGAAGTACTTGACTGGGATCGGCATCATGGCACACGCATCGAGCTGGAGATGGAAGCCTCTTATGTTAAGGGGAGAAGACAGTCGGTGACCGAGTATCTACGGTCAACGGCCATTGTAAATCCTCACGCACGTATAAAGCTAATAGAACCTGACAAAAATGACATCCTGTTCGAAAGGGCAACCGACAAGATACCGGAGGCTGCAAAGGAAATTCTGCCTCACCCACATGGGATAGAACTGGGAACACTCATGAAGATGCTCAGGTATACTGAAAGGCAAAAACTGACACCTTTCCTGCGCTATTCCTTTTCAAAGATAGGCCACCTTACGGCAGAAGAGATCTGCAAGGCTTCCGGTCTTGACGGAGAAATGGACCCCCATGAGATCAACAGGGACCAGGCAAAGAAACTGCTTGACGCCTTCGGCAAGGTGAAGATCATGGCCCCTCCCACCGACTGTCTTTCCCCTATAGGAGATAACCTGATCTACAAAGGCTTGGAAAAGGAGTTCAATGTAGACTTTATTGCAACTACCAGCAGGACACCGTCGGTCTATTCCGGAAATCCTTTCCTTGTGGAAGTAGGAATGGCCTACGGAGGCGATCTGCAGAAAGAAGACCGTGTGGATATCCTGCGCTTTGCCAACAGGGTGCCCTTGTTATACCAGCAAGGCGGATGCGTGACCACGCATGCCATAGAATCCATAAAATGGAAACAGTACGGTCTTAATCAGCCAGGAGGAGGACTGCCCACCGGACCTGTCGCTATACTGGTCCATGTAGCATCAACAAATGTACCGTTCACCTCTGAGTCAAAAGATGCCATAGCCGATATTCCTGAAATAAAAGCTGAGATCGAGCTGGCAATAAAGGAAGTCGGTCGTAAGCTTAACATGTATATGAACCGGCAGGAAAACCTGAAAAAGCGCAGAGAGAAAGAGATAATAATTACCAAAGTACTTCCAAAGATGGCAAAGAAGCTTGCAGAAACATTGGACAAAGATGTGCCGGACATCAATCCTGTTGTTGCGAGGATCATGGGTAACTTGCTTGTGAGCAGAAAGATAAGCCGCAATGCCGATGATAGCGCAAGGGTCTCCATAATGCTCAAGAATTTCTCAGGTAAGACCTTAGAGTGTACTGTACACGAAATGGTTCCCTTCAAAATAAGAGAAACGACACCGGAACCCAAGGTAATATCCATGGGCAATGATTTTGATTACGTATGGAAGATATCAGTTTCCACTGGCTCCTCAAAGGCCATAAGCTATTTAGTGGATACGCTATCCGATGCAGAAGCTGCAAAGTTCCCTGAATTGATCGTGGAAGGACTTGACGAAGAACTCGTAACCGGTGCAAAAGCTATCATGGGGCTGGTTTGAATGGCCAGGGAAATATCACAACAGAAAAAAGAACACGATGAACTTGCTAGCAGCCGCCTTTATGGACTGACAGATACAATTTATAAGCAGTTCATGGATGGAGAAGTGCCGTCTGTGAGCCTGCCAACCAGGACCAAGAACAATATCGAGTACAATGATGACTCAGAGGTCTGGGTATATGGTGACCGGGAAAGCGAACGCAGTGCAAAGACTGTAAAGGGAGCTTTCCAGCTGCTTAAATCAGTGCACACTGTCGACTTTCTGATAAAGAACCACATTGCTCAGAACCGTGGCTCCACATTAAGGGAATTGTATTATATCTCCGAGAACTGGGATATCGCCAAGTTCCGGGAACAGCCTGAAAGTGACAGGCTCATAGAGGACCTGGAGATCATTACAGGATTGCAGAGAGAATATTTCCACATGCGGCCCGAAGAGGATGGGGCTACGATGTTCGGCCCTATAAGGATACGGGAGGAGACAAAGAGAGGAGATAGAACGATCCATTGTCAGGAAGACATCGGAGAAAGTGGTTATCAGATACCGTTCAATGTGGAGAACATAGAGTTCCTTGACCATGATGCTGATTTCATAATAGCCATCGAGACTGGTGGTATGTACGCCAGGCTTATTGAGAACGGGTTCGATGAAAAATACAACGCTATACTTGTGCATCTCAAAGGCCAGCCTGCAAGGTCCACCAGACGCATCATAAAACGTATGAGCGAAGAATTATCCCTGCCTGTGGTGGTGTTCACTGATGGTGATCCCTGGTCATACCGCATTTTCGCGTCCGTGGCATACGGAGCCATCAAAAGTGCACATCTTTCAGAGCACATGGCAACACCAGGAGCAATGTTCGTAGGAGTTCAGCCCTCAGATATTGTGGAATATGAACTATCCACCGATAAACTGACAGAAAAAGATGTAGGTGCCCTTAGAAGTGAACTCAGCGACCCGCGTTTTGCTACAGACTACTGGAGAGAACAGATCAACCTGCAGCTTGAGATCAATAAGAAGGCCGAACAGCAGGCTTTTGCCGGCAAGGGCCTGGATTTCGTGACCGACAGATATCTGCCTGAGAGACTTACGGAACTTAAGGTCATTTAAATAAAATATAGCACCTGGTATAAGGAACATGCTACAATGAACGATACGGTCTCTCTTTATCTGAACAATTTATTAAGTACTCCTGAAGGGTCACTTGAGTCTCGCCTTGCTATAGCCTCGTTCATATTTATTTCATCGATTGTCATTGCTGCAGTTGTTGACTTTATTTTCAAGAACGTTTTCATGCACTATGCCTCAAAGACAAAGTTCGAGTTCGATGACCTCATTATAGCTGCATTGAGGAAACCGTTGTATTTGACAGTGATCATTTCAGGAACTATATTCTCTTTGCATTACACTTACTTTACAAAGAACTATGAATCCATAGTAGATTCCATAAGCCTCACTTTACTGTTCGTAGTATGGATCATTGCTTTAATAAAAATAAACAAGATCCTCTTTGAAAAGGCATTTCCGCATATTACACGCAGAACCGAGACCCAGATAGACGATGAGTTATTACCTTTATTCAAAGGAATTGTAAATGTAGTACTTGTATTCATTGGAATTTTAGCTATACTTAATCTGATATGGGGCATCAACGTTACACCCTTGTTCGCATCGGCTGGTATAGCCGGACTTGCCGTGGCGTTTGCAGCGCAGGATTCCATTGCACAGCTTTTCGGTGGCATTTCCATATACTTTGATCAGCCTTTCAAAAGAGGAGACAGAATAGAACTGGAAAGCGGAGAAGTGGGAATTGTACATGAAGTCGGTATAAGGACTACAAGGATAATGAACCTGTACAACAATATGATAATAATACCCAACAGCATAATCGCCAACAGTAAAGTGATTAATTATACTTCACCGCAGTCCATAATGATGGTAAAGATGACTATGGGTGTTGCCTATGGATCCGATGTGGAGAAGGTAAGAAAAGTCCTGCATGCAATAATTCGGGATATAGACCTGGTCCTTGATGACCCCGCTGCTGCGGTGCGTTTAGAGAATTACGGAGATTCAAGCCTTAATTTTGCACTTTATATGTGGATAAAAAGCCCCTCTGACAAAATGAAACTGATAGACATTGTCAATAGCCGGATCGCAGAAGAGTTTGAGAAGGAGGGCATAGAAATACCCTTCCCGACACGTACTCTTTACATAAAGGATAAGCAGGAAAGCATTCCAAATTAAAAAAGGGAACTTTTTGCCCTGTCGAAAAACGCATAAACAATCTCAACGTGGGCAGATGCAACCATAGAGTACTCAGTGGTTAGAACATAATGTGCATTTTTCTACAGAGCCGATTTAAAGACTAAATTGGAAGCATACCCTTCCCTTAGTAGTTAACAGTATTTATATCAGATAAGTACAGAACATCGTGACATAATTTATTTATTAGGTTTTTATCATGGCTCACAACCAGAACCCCTATATTCAGCTCCTCAACCATATTCAAGATACTTTCCCATATCTGAGCTTGAGTAATAGCATCAACCATAGTAGTTATCTCATCAGCGATCAAAAATTTAGTTTTTGGACTCAAAGCCCTGGCAAGAGCGAATCTTTGGAGCTCGCCTCCGGAAAGCTCATTCGGCCATCTGTTAAGCCAGTTCTTCTTTATTCCGAAAGAATCTAAAATCTCCTGTGAAACAACATGTCCCTCATTTAAGATAGCTTTCATTTTCCATTTTGGGTTTACAGCTTTTTCAGGGTGTTGGAAGATGAGCTGGACAGGATTATATATGCCTGATGGGATCTTATTCCCATCAAGACTTACAGTTCCACTATAGTTAGTTTCATAACCGGATAGTATTTTACACAGGGTGGATTTGCCGCTTCCACTATCACCTATTAGCCCTAACACCTCCCCACTGTATAAAGATAGGTCTACATTCTTTA
>CALBTS010000044.1 GCA_937968035.1 uncultured Methanomethylovorans sp. | reverse complement strand
CTACATCTAGAACAGTAATTCATGACCAACAGAGTGATCGAATGACAGGACGAACAGAAAAGATGACAGGTGCAAGAGCCATCATCGAGTGTCTGTATAGGGAAGGCGTAGATACGATATTCGGATATCCCGGAGGTCAGGTGCTTCCTATTTATGATGCACTGTATGACTCAAAGATACGCCATGTGCTAGTACGCCATGAACAATCGGCTGCTCACGCCGCAGATGGGTATGCAAGGGCCACAGGAAAGGTCGGCGTATGCTTAGCCACATCCGGCCCCGGAGCAACGAACCTGGTCACAGGTATAGCCACTGCTTACATGGACTCCATACCAATTGTAGCCCTGACAGGCCAGGTGCCTCTGTCCATGATAGGGAACGATGCTTTTCAGGAAGCCAATATTACAGGCATAACCCTGCCTATAACAAAACACAATTACTTGCTGCAGGATGCTAACGATATTCCACGGATCATGAAGGAGGCTTTCCATATTGCATCCACTGGCAGACCAGGGCCTGTGCTCATCGATATCCCAAAGGACCTCACTACCGAACTGATAGATTTCCATTATCCTGAAACAATTAAGCTGCGCAGTTACAATCCTACCTATGAAGGCAACATCCAGCAGATAAAGAAGGCAGCGGAAGAGATAAACAGATCTTCCAAACCTGTGATCTACGCAGGGGGCGGAATTATCAGTGCGAATGCCAGCGAGTATCTGCGGGCACTTGCCGAAAAAGTGCAGGCCCCGGTCACCACGACGCTTACCGGGATGGGTGCTTTCCCTGTGGACCATCCATTGTTCCTGGGAATGCTGGGGATGCATGGCACCAAATATGCCAATTATGCGATACAGGAATCAGATCTCATCATCGCTGTGGGTGCGAGGTTCGATGACAGGGTCACAGGCAAAATAAGATCTTTTGCGACCAACGCTAAGGTCATCCATATAGACGTAGACCCGGCAGAGATATCCAAGAACGTGCGTGTAGACATACCTATAGTTGGTAATGCAGCAAAGGTGCTTGAAGACCTGCTCAAATATGTCGACAGGGCTCCTACCGATGACTGGCTTCAAAGGATAGCACACTGGAAGCGATCATATCCTCTGCATTATATTGGTGGCACGGATAATATCAAACCCCAGTATATCATCGAACAGATCCATGATGCCTGCAAGGATGCGATCATCGTTACCGAGGTTGGCCAGCATCAGATGTGGGCTGCCCAATACTTCCGGTTCAGTGAACCCCGGACGTTTATATCGTCAGGAGGTCTCGGGACCATGGGATTCGGGTTCCCGGCATCTATCGGGGTCAAAATAGCAAAGCCTGACAGAGTTGTCTTTGATATTTCAGGTGATGGCTCGTTCCAGATGAACTCGCAGGAGCTGGCAACCGTTGTACAGGAGAATATCCCCGTGATAATCGCTATATTCAACAATGGTTATCTGGGCATGGTCAGGCAGTGGCAGGAACTCTTCTTCGATAAAAGATACTCTTATACATGTATAAGGAACAGTGTTGATTTCGTAAAGCTTGCAGAGGCCTACGGAGCACTTGGACTGCGTGTAAAGCAGCCTTCAGAGGTCAGGCCGGCCATAGAGCAGGCAATAGCTTCCGGAAGACCTACCCTGATAGACTTCTGGGTAGAGTGTGAAGAGAACGTATCGCCCATGGTGCCGGCCGGAGCGGCTATAAACGAGATAATGGACCTGGAGAGGAAAGCATGAAACATACACTCGCAGTCCTGGTGGAGAACAGGTACGGTGTGCTTTCACGGGTTGCCGGCTTGTTTGCCCGCCGGGGCTATAACATAGACAGCCTTGCAGTAGGGGTCACCGAGGATCCCACAATATCCCGCATGACCATTGTCGTACGAGGTGATGACCTTGTCCTGGAACAGGTCACCAAACAGCTAAATAAATTGATCGATGTTATCAGGGTAACAGATCTTGGGACCGAAGACACTGTGGAAAGGGAACTTGTCCTTATTAAGGTCAACGCAGATGTGAAGAACCGTTCTGAGATCATGCAGATAGCAGACATCTTCAGGGCAAAGATCATCGATGTTGCCAGCAAGTCCATGGTCATAGAGGTAACAGGTGACGAGAACAAGATCAAGGCAATAGAACAGTTGCTTAAGCCCTTCGGTATCAAGGAAATGGTGCGTACCGGTAAAATTGCCCTGCGCAGAGGCCCTAAGAGCATATAAAGTTAAACTAAGGAGTAATTCAAATGGCAGTGAACATGTACTATGACAAGGATGCGGATCTCAGCATCCTGAAAGGTAAGAAGATAGCAGTGATGGGATATGGCAGCCAGGGTCATGCCCAGGCCCAGAACCTGCACGATTCCGGACTTGATGTGACCGTAGGTCTGCGTAAGGGCAGCAAACGATGGCAGCAGGCAGAAGAGGATGGGCTTAAGGTCATGACCGTAAAAGAGGCGGCAAAAGCAGCTGATGTCATCCAGATCCTCCTGCCGGATGAAACACAGTCCCAGGTATACTATGAAGATATCGAACCCGGACTTGAACCCGGAAATGCTATTGTCTTCTCTCACGGTTTTAACATCCATTACAATCAGATAGTGCCCAGGAAGGACATCGATGTGTACATGGTGGCACCAAAAAGCCCGGGACACCTGGTACGCAGGACGTATAAAGAAGGACATGGAGTGCCTGGTCTGATTGCAGTCTACCAGGATGCCACAGGCATGGCAAAACAGTTAGCTCTGGCACATGCAAAAGGTGTGGGTTGCACACGGGCCGGAGTGTTCGAAACAACTTTCCGTGAGGAAACGGAAACTGACCTCTTCGGAGAGCAGGTAGACCTGTGCGGTGGCGTGGCTTCTCTTATCAAGACCTCCTTTGAGGTTCTTGTCGAAGCCGGTTATCAGCCAGAGATGGCATATTTTGAGACCACTCACGAACTGAAGCTCATCGTAGACCTTATCCATGAAGGTGGCCTGGAAAAGATGTGGTATTCCGTATCCAATACCGCGGAATACGGTGGAATGACCGTTGGGCCCAAGGTTATCAATGAACTGTCCAGAGAAGCTATGTATGAGGCTCTGGAGCGTATCCAGAACGGGCAGTTCGCAAGGGAGTTCGTGCTTGAAGGCAAGGCCAACAGGCCGGTACTCACAGCCATGGAGCGCCAGGACAGGGAACATCCCGTGGAAGAGGTGGGCCGCAGATTGCGTGCAATGATGCCCTGGCTTAACAGTGGCCTTAATGAGAAGTGAACTTTCTCAAATATATTTTTTTAATAAGTTACAAAGACGTGTTCTATATACAAGGATACGTCCCTTTTTTTGAAGTGATCTAAATGCAGGGAACTATACAGACCATTCTATCAAGAAGAAGCATCCGCAGTTATACATCTGAGCCTGTGGCAAGAACGGACATTACAATGATCCTTGATGCCGGGCGCTGGGCACCATCGGGTCTTAACAACCAGCCCTGGAAGTTCATAGTCGTACAGAACAGGGACACAATAGAAAAACTGGCCGGTTGCACACGCTATTCATCTATTGTAAAGGGAGCAGGCGTGATCATAGCTGTTTTTCTGGATACCTCTACGATGTATGATCGCACAAAAGATGTACAATCCATAGGTGCAGCCATACAGAACATGCTGCTTGCCTGCTGTGAACTTGGATTGGGAGCAGTATGGCTGGGAGAGATACTGAATAATAAAGAACAAGTGAATTTGATTTTAGAAGCGCCTGAATCACTGGAGCTCATGGCAGCACTGGCCATAGGGCATCCTGACAGGAGAGAAGTAACATCTTCAAGGAAAGAACTTCCAGAAATAGCCTTTGAAGAGCATTACGGCGATCAATGGAGGTAGAGACGAAGGCGCAAACCGGAATTAAGGAGGTTTAAGGATACATTTTGGATTTAGACACCAGTTTGGTAGTGGAAGGTTTTCCTGTTTTGCCCTTCATCTCTAATCCTAAGTATGTACTTCTTGTATTTAAAGATTTGTTCGCAATGCGACTAATCAAGGATAATTGATTTAGGCCATGATCAAGTCAATTTGAAGACCTTTTTTTGCCCTGATTTTTCCCGCAGCTACGGTTTACACATATCTCGATCGCTTCCTTATCCTTTTCCTTTATGCGGATCATTTTCCATCCACAGACCTCGCACCTGCGGTCAAGTATCGTAAGCCTGCCCTCCTGAGGCAGGGACTGAGTACGGCCACATCTTTTACTACAGCCCAGAAAACGTGAATTCTTCGTAGTTATAAGGAACATCTCTCCGTCACAGACCGGACACTGCCCCACCACTTCCGGAGGATAGCATTCCTTTGCCCGGTCACATGCAAAGCAAGGTCCTATACCCACTGCCCAGCAATACTTGTTTGCGACCTTTATTACCGCAGCTCCACCCTTAAGGCATTCTTTTGAGCGAAGTATTGAAAGTGCACCATCCCTGGGCAGAGGATAGGTGTTCCTGCATTGCGGATATCCGGTACATCCTACAAAACGCCCCTTATCAGTGCTTATTATGCGTAGCACATGCCCGCAATCCGGACATTTGCCAATGTAGTTCTTCTTGTCCTCAGTGGCAGTCCCATCATTGATAGAGCCTGCCAGCCGGGACACGATGGAATCCCGGCTCTCAGTGAGCTGTGCATACATCATCCTGATAAGCTCGGTTCCCTCTGCAACAGCGACCTCAAATTTCTTGCTGCCCTCTTCCACTTCCTGCACAAGGGACTCTATGCGTGCCCTTATTTCCGGCTTCACTACAAGAGGTACTGAGTTGCTCAGAGCATCCATAAGGCTGAAACCGGTTTCCTGAATGACTATGGTCTTGCCTTTAGTTTCAAAATAACCACGCTTCTTGTTGGTTTCTATATGAGAAGGAGCTGTTGCCTTAGTACCGATGCCATGCTTATCCATAAGGGTCAGAAGTTCGGCTTCAGTAAGGTGTTTTGGAGGAGTGGTTTTGGAAGCTATGTTCTCCAGTTTTTTCACCTTGACCTCTTCGTTCGGCTGGACATCTGGCAGGAACTTGTCATTCTTTGTCTCAAAGGGATACACGGCCATCCAGCCTTCGTTTTTCATTACGGATCCGGAAGAGTCGAACAGCTCTTCCTTCACTGTGATCTCAAGATGCGTTTTTTCGAATAAAGCCACAGGCATGAGGTTAGCAAGAAAATGCCGGGCTATCAGGTCATACACCTTACCTGCGCCTTCTACCTTTACAGCCTTGTCCACTTCCTTTACAGCAACTGCCTTTATCGGATGTATGGGAGGGTGGTCATGCCCGTCCTTTGTACCATTGCGCACAGCAATATCACCAGCAGAAAGTATGGCAAGTGCATGGTCCCTGTATTCTGTGGATGTGAAGGCTATGACCTTTGACCTGAAATCAAAATCATCGGCATATTTATTGGTCTCGGTCCTTGGATAGCTTGTAAAACCGTTCAGGTACAGCTGTTCAGCGATCTCAAGAGCAGATTCCGGACTGATGTTCAGGAACTTGGATGCACGTTTGAGAAATTCAGTGGTGTTGAGAGGAAATGGTGCATTTGTCTTTACTTCAGTGACGCTCTTTTTTGTAACCAGTCCGGTCTTGCATGCCCGGATACGATCGAATATTTCGGCTGCCTTTGCCTTATCCCTGATATTACCTGCCCGGTGCACTCCTTTGAGATCCATGTCCTTTGCATGGAAAAGTGCTTCGATCTTCCAGAAATCCTCAGGACTGAACTCTTTTATGGCCTTCTCTCTTTCATATACGAAACCGCATGTAGGGGTCTGGCAAGGTCCTATGGAAAGGATATCCTTGGTGCGTGCCCTTTCTCTCACAGCCAGGGTCAGATACCGGGTAAAAGCAGCGCCCATCTTAAGGTCGAGGATCTGGCGGGCATCCGCAGACATTGCCATGGCTGTATCAGGTTCCAATGGAGCGTCGAAAGCTTTAGTTATCTCAGACACTGACAATGAAGAGAACCTTGCTCTTTTTACAGGAGCGCGGGAAACCCTGGCTGCAAGTTCCTTTGCTTCAAAACCTATATTCTCACCTTCCCTGTCAAAATCACAGGCAAGTATTATCCCATCAGCTCCCCTGGCAAGAGAGAGAATGGCATCTGCAAACGGTTTTTTTGTAACTGTCTTGATGGGTTGGGTATCGATCAATATGGCCGGGTCCACTGAACGCCAGTCGTTCAACTCCTGTGGGAAATCATAACCCATGATATGACCCGAAAGACCCATTACCTGCCATTCCTTACCATCCCTGCGGAATACATAAACAGGCACCCCTTCGACAAGCTTTCTGTCAGGCTTGCCCCCGCTGAGAATATTGGCTATCTGTGAAGCAGCTTTGTTCTTTTCGGTAAATACAACAACAGTCATGATATATCTGCACCTGATCAGAATAGTGTGCGATACATTATAACTGACATTACATAACTTTATCCGCTATTGCTAGGATAAAAATATAGGGGCACCAGACCTAAACTAAAAGGCTGGTGGCATAGCTGAGCAGCAGATAGACAGGACTTATATAACCCCCCATCACAAGCAGGTTATTGAATATTATCAGCATTCCCATTATTGCAAGGGTATGTCTGAGGGCATTCCATGCAAAGGTCTGGTCCTGTTCTTTCCCTGCAGAGGAACGTATGATATAAGCATAGCTTCCAAGCAGTGCTATTATAAAGAAGACCTTGAACAGCACGATGCTGTAAAGGCCATTCATGGAAGCGAATGCAGATACGACCGGATTGCCTTCCTGTGCAAGACCGGTCTCTATGGCATATATAGTGGTCAACAGATCACCTATCACATAGAACAACAGGACGAACCTTATGTCCTTAAGGAACCCGTAAATATCCAAACCGTAAACTAATGAACTTTTTTCAACATTATGGGTCATCGTACCACCGCGACCTTACCGCGCCATTTTCCACGCAGCTAATTAGTACTTGGTATCCTGCTATATAAGGTTGTCTATAATTAAGTGTATAATGCTACTCATAATGATGACATATCCTTGTTAGACAGAACTCCCGGAATCAGCAAAAGGCTTTTATCTTCATGCTCATACGGGAATAGCAATGACACTCATGGAAGATGCAAAAAAGGGGATAATAACTCCCAGGATACAGGAAGTAGCTAAAAAAGAAGGCATCGATCCCGACCTTGTACGTTCCTGTGTGGCAAAAGGCATCATTGCCATACCCGATAACCCTTCAAGGGATTCAAGGCCGATAGGCATTGGCAGGTACATGAGCACCAAGGTCAATGCGAACATCGGTACTTCCAGAGACTACATCAATGTAGAAGATGAGATCGAAAAAGCGCGCACTGCAGAAAAGTTCGGTGCCGATGCGCTCATGGACCTTTCCACAGGCGGGGATCTGGACACTATACGCTCCAGAATCATGAAAGCTGTGCATATCACCATAGGTTCCGTGCCCATATACCAGGCAGCATCATCCCGGAAAGCAGTTGTGGATATGACATCCGATGATATGTTCAATGCTGTCAGAAAACATGCAAAGGATGGCGTGGATTTTGTTACTGTGCATGCTGGTGTTAACCTCAGTTCTCTCGAATGGATCAAAAAAGGAGAGAGGATCACTGAAGTTGTCAGCCGTGGTGGTGCGTTCACTCTTGCATGGATGCTGCATAATCAGGAAGATAACCCGTTTTACACGGAATACGACTATTTGCTCGAAATAGCCTATGAGCACGATATGGCTGTGAGCCTAGGGGATGGCATGAGGCCCGGATGTATCCACGATGCATCCGATGGCGCAATGTTCACTGAGATCGTCACTTTGGGAGAACTTGTGAAAAGAGCACGTGCTGCGAACGTGCAATCCTTTGTGGAAGGACCAGGGCACGTACCGGTAAATGATATAGAGGCATGCGTGAAGACCATGAAGAGCCTGTGTCTTGATGCTCCTGTCTACCTTCTGGGCCCTCTGGTAACGGATATAGCTCCCGGATATGACCACATAACAGGTGCCATAGGCGGGACTCTTGCAGGCATGTATGGTGCAGATTTCCTGTGTATGACCACACCTTCGGAGCATCTGGCATTGCCAACGGTAAGCGACATACGGGAAGGGACCATCGTGACAAAAATTGCAGCACATGCTGCAGACATTACTAAAGAAGGACAAAGAGAAAGGGCTCGTGCAATGGACGACAGGATGTCACACGCACGTCACAGGCTTGACTGGGAAGAACAGTACAGGCTGGCCATTGACGGTGAACGTGCGCGCACTATCAGGGGAAGCCGTGTGACCGGCAGTGATGCCTGCTCGATGTGCGGAGACCTCTGTGCGTTGAAGATAGTAAAAAAAGCCCTTTCAAAAGAAAAATAACTATCTTCAGCCTTTGATCGTTCTTGTTGTGAGAATAAGGCTTTTATCTGTTCGGTGCAATTTAAAGGATGATTCATGCAGAGCATGTTAGCCTGAACAACAACTCTTCAACGCAGATCTAAAATGGATGACCTGGCCTTTCTCACATATACGCTCATATCCATCTTCGTGATAGTGAATCCCATCAGCGGAGTTGTCACTTTCATATCGCTTACCAGTCGTATGACCTTTGAGGAGAAGAACATCCTTGCAAAAAGAGCCGTGTTCCTTGCCTGCATTATAGCTCTGTTCTTTGCCATTACCGGCAAGATGATGCTGGACCTTTTCGGCATTGATGTCGATTCGCTGCGCATTGCCGGTGGTATACTGTTGTTCCATGTAGCACTGGACATGATGTTCGCAAAGGTATCCAGGGAAAGTATCACTGAGAACGAGATCAGTGAATCACAGGACCGTTCCGATATCTGGATATTCCCCATTGCATTGCCTCTGTTGACAGGTCCTGGAACTATCACCACGGTGATCGTGCTCATGGGAAGCACCGATCTCATGATACAGAAATCCATGGTGATCCTTAGTATATTGATCACATTTGCAGTGTGCCTGGTGATATTCCTGTTCTCCCGGCGTATCTATAAGTATATAGGCTATACCGGAATGCTTGTATTCACGAGAATAATGGGCCTTTTCCTTGCAGCATTGGCTGCAGACTTTGTGACAACAGGCATCTGGAACGTATATACTGCTCTGTCTATGACCTGAAAGCATATTCAGAGGATATTAAAAAAAATAGAAAGAGAAAGGAGGATAAAAATACCTCCTCCTTTAAGTGCCTTATTCTTTGTTCCTGCGGCCCCTGAATGCAGCAGCCATCATCACTATGGCTATTGCTGCGACCATTCCTACGAACGGAGCCTTCTGCGTTACGTCAAATGAGCCCTTCTGATCACCTATCTGCACATCGACCGTACCGGGCTGGTCTCCTGCTGCTGTGAACTCTACAGTCTTTTCTTCGCCGGCTGCAAGGGAGATGTTCTGTGTGTCCGTTACATTGCCGTTAACTAACAGTTCCACCTTGACCTCACCTGCAGAAGTACCAGTATTGGCAACGT
>CALBTS010000043.1 GCA_937968035.1 uncultured Methanomethylovorans sp. | reverse complement strand
TCCTGTGAATATAAGATTCAGCATCCTGAGGTAAGGAATAGTTTATCACATGAGTAAGCTCCACTACATCTATCCCCCTTGCTGCCACATCCGTAGCAACAAGAATATTAAGCCTCCGAGTCCTAAACTTCTTAAGGATATTCTCTCTCTGGTCCTGGGTGAGATCCCCATTGAGGGCATCAGCAGCATACCCTCTTTCGCCCAGTTTCTGGGATATCTCAGCAGTGTCACTTTTAGTATTACAGAAGACCAGTCCGTAAAAACCATCGTTTATATCTATAAGCCTGCATAAAGCCTCAAACTTTTGCTCTTCTGTAAGTTCGAACCAAACCTGGTCAGTGAACTCTGCGATAAGGTCCTCCTGGGACACTGAAACATAGTCATGGTTCCTCATGTGCTTTTTTGCGAGCTTGATTATAGGCGTAGGCATAGTTGCTGAGAACAGCAGCATTTGCTTGTTCTCATTTGTGCTCCTGAAGATCTCCTTCACATCTTCAATGAAACCCATGTTGAGCATCTCATCTGCTTCGTCAAGTACAAGATAGGAGACAGAGTCCAGTTTTATATTGCCCCTTTTCAGATGGTCGATGATCCTTCCGGGAGTACCTACAACGATGTCAGCTCCAGATGTCAGTGTCTTAAGTTGGTTCTTGATAGCCTGGCCACCGTACAACGGCACGATCCTTATGTTCTTATCCCCTCTGAGAGATTCTAGCTCTTCAGACACCTGAAGTGCCAGTTCTCTTGTGGGGGTCAGGACCAAAGCCTGTATGGAAGCTGCATTCCCTGTCAGTCTTTCAATTATGGGTATACCGAAAGCAGCAGTTTTTCCTGTACCGGTCTGCGCCTGTCCGATGATATCGCGGTTTCCTTTCATAAGGAGAGGAATAACATGTACCTGGATGGGAGTGGGTTTGAAAAAACCTTTCTTTTCCAGAACATCCAGCATGCTCTGGGATAGATTGAACGTTTTGAAACTGTCAAATTTTGTCATATAATCACTTTGATCCTGAAAAGCTTTTAGAATGCAAACCCACTGCTAGTAATATAAGGGATAGGCAAAACTATGTTATTGCTTCAGATGTGTAGAATAACAGAACTCAGATATATAAAGTCGCCTTGAAAAGATACATTGCCAAAAAACAAAATGAGAAGTTTTTACCTCCCAAGTAAAAATTATATTATTTAGGGATCTATTTATTTCTTTTTCTTTGCAGGTGCCTTTGCAGCCGCTTTTGCTGGTTCAGCTGCTTTTGCTACCTTCTTCTGCTCTTCTTTCTTTGCCATTCTCTTCTCACCTCCAGCTGGAGAAATACCATTTTGCCTATTATATGATAATTTGAGGCAATTCAACAGGCTGTACAAGGTTTATTGCAGTTTTCATACCGCATTGAACATTTAAAGCCATTAGCAGACTTTATAGATTGATATATGCTAGATTTGCTTCTAGTTATACAATCTATTATCTTCTGTAATTTCAATATATATAAAACTACCGTATTATCCCCATTTTTATTATTTAAGTTAGTATTGAGTTTAAAATACGTTTAAAAATTAGAGTTCAAAATATCATCTCTAATGAATAATTTACACTATTTTCAGGTAACCGATAAGATATCCAGTTAAAAGATCGATAGTATTTGCCATCTTTCAATAGCAGGGATATTGTGGGTTCCGTCATTTGACAAGCGGCACTGTCAGGCTCCCCTGTGGCAGG
>CALBTS010000042.1 GCA_937968035.1 uncultured Methanomethylovorans sp. | reverse complement strand
ATCATGAAACAAATCATAACTAAAAAACCTGAAACTCTTCAAGAGGCATTGTATGCTCAGGCCAATGTAACCACTAGTCCGTATTCACGGTGGCTTATGATCCAAGCAGCTAAGGAGCTTGACAGTATGAAAGATCATCAAAATTTTATTAACAGAGCACATTATGATTTTTATATTAGATATAATGAAGATGGCACATGGGAGGTAGTATATGAAGATTAAGTTTAAAAAACTTAGAAATGGGGTAAGGCCCCCTAAATATGCTACAGATGGTAGCGGGGCATTCGATATTTATTACGATAATTATGCAGAGGTAGAATATGGGACGATTACAAAACTTAACACTGGAATCGCTGTGGAACTTCCTAGGGGATATAGTCTTTTTCTTTTTTCTCGCTCTGGTCATGGTGCCAATCACGGTGTCAGGCTTGCTAATTGTGTTGGGATCATTGATTCTGACTACCGTGGAGAAATTATCGTACCTCTTACAAAGGATTTGGAGGGAGATTGTTATAAAATTTTCCCATATGACAGGGTTTGTCAAGGGATTGTTTTCCCAACGCCAGTGATTGAATTTGAGGAAGTAGAAGAGCTTTCTACCACTGAACGTGGGGTAGGTGGGTTCGGGAGTACGGGATAAATTATGCTCTCAATAATTGAAAAGCATTATATTAATAACCGAGATACCCTTGTAAAGAGGTTTACAAGAAGAGCGGGTAGCCCTCAAAATGCCGAGGATGTTGTACAACAAGCTTATTATAATGCTATTAAATATAAAGATTCCTTTGTTATGGGAATGGATTTTGGAGCATGGTTTAACAGAATCATTAACAACACTTTACGACGTATGAAGAGAGCAGAGATGCAATCTACTAATATCTTTGAAGAAGAGGTGGATGATGAAGACCCGTTATTCACTAACGCAGTAAAGGGTAGTGTAGTAAAGGATATTAAATCAATAGAAGACGAAACTGTACAGTATATATTGTCTCTCTATTTTCTTCATGGCTATACGATGAAAGAAGTAATGCTTGTCACTAATTTAGAATATAAATTTATTGATAATGCTGTGTTCAAATTCAAAAAACATATCAAGGAACGATATGGATAAATCAGCCACATTCGATCTTGAAGCTGATGGGCTACTCCCAACTGCTACTAGAGTGTGGTGTGGGGTAGTGAAAGATAGTGTTACAAAGGAAATTTTTAAATACGGGCCTAATAATATACACCAACTCCTAAAAAAACTAGAAGAATATGGTGAATTAAAGGCACATAATGGATTGGGATATGATTTCCCATTATTGGAGAAACTTTATGGATGGAAATACAAAGGAAAGAAAACAGATACTTTGGTACTCTCTCGGCTTCTTAATCCCAAGCGTGTTGCTCCTTACAATTATTCTGGTTCCGCTGGCCCTCATTCCGTAGAAGTATGGGGGTGTAGATTAGGGCGTAAGAAGCCCGATCATGAGGACTGGAGTAAGTATAGTGAAGAAATGTTACATCGCTGTACAGAGGATGTAGAGATTCAGGAACAAATATTTGACACTCTAATTAAAGAAATGTCCGGTGGGGATTGGTCCAAAGCTGTTCCATTAACAATGAAGCTGTTTGAATATCTCCAGATGCAAGAGTCTTATGGTTGGAAGGTTGATACCTCGCATATGAATACATGCATCCATCAGCTTGATTTTTGGATGGATAGAATTGACAGAGTATTAAAACACCACCTTCCGTTTATTATAGAGGTACAAGAACAAAAAGAAAAAGGTGAATATAAATATGTTAAAAAACCTTTCCTCAAAAGTGGAGATTATTCGAAATCTACTAATGAGTGGTATAATTCTAACGGTTCAATCATTTCTACTCATAGAGTGGCTGGCCCTTTTAGTCGTATTACTTTCCGTCGTGTTGATTTAGATAAAGCTGTCGAGGTAAAAAAATTTCTCTTAGCGTCTGGATGGGAGCCGCTAGAATGGAATACTAATGATGCAGGAGAACAAACAAGTCCTAAACTTTCTAAAGATGATCCGTTTGAAGGTATTCAAGGGGGTGTTGGTAGGCTTATTGCTCGTAGAGTTCAGTGTAAACAGAGGAAGGGTATTATTACAGGACTCTTATCATCGGTTAGAGAAGATGGGAGAATAGGAAGCGCTGTAAATAACCTAGCTGTTACTGGAAGGGCAACTCATAGAGGTATCGTAAACATCCCTAAAGTTGGTAGCTTCTATGGAAAACAGATGCGTAAGATTTTCTCATGCCCTGAAGGGAAAGTATTAGTAGGCACTGACTCTGATGGATGCCAGCTTAGAATGCTTGCTGGTCGCATGAATAATCCAGCATATACAGAGGCACTGTGTAATGGCGATAAATCAAAAGGCACTGACAACCACAGTCTTACGGCAAAGATTGGAGAGCTTGAATCCAGAGACATTGCAAAGAACGTCATGTACTG
>CALBTS010000041.1 GCA_937968035.1 uncultured Methanomethylovorans sp. | reverse complement strand
TGATTCTCTCTTTTATGTTTTCAGATACGACCACCTGAGTATTGTTCTGGATGGCAACATTCACGTTTTGTCGATCACGGGAAAACTCCTCCGGGCACGTTCTTTCCAACCACCACGCAGCGGCTTGCCACGTTCCCTCGCTTGCTGCTTTTTGCACGATGGATACGTTTCTAGCTATCGCTTTGTCTTTAGCCGATGAAACAGACTCAAAGAACTCGCGCATTTTACCTGTGCGAGCCGCCTCGCCCTCATGCATCCATTTATAAAAAGTTGGCTTTGAGATGCCAACAACAGAAACAGCGGAAGCAACCGGAACACCGACCTCTATCAACTGACACAAATGTGTAGTAACCGAGTCTGTAAGTTTGTATGTACCCATGTCATGTCCTCATATCAATCATGTTTTCAGGTTGTCTGCAATCGAGTTTTTTAAATTCGTCATGTGAAAATGCAATATCCTTGAACTCGTTTGGCCAGGTATCTATTTTCCGGTACCGGTTGAAACTCTTAACAAGTTCTACAAATCCTGTTCTAAATTTCGGAGACTCGAGGCCGGCAACCAAAAATTCATTTATCAGACACAAATCCGATGGATATAGTTTTTTCAACAGTGTTTTCATTGCGGTGGACGCATTAGGACAAAAGAGACACCCCGTGCGGTTTACATAATTATATATTGGTGGAATGCGTTCGCCTCTCTCTTTTATAAAATTCATTAATTCCAAATCCGTCATTTCAACCAATGGTGAGAAAAAAGTCAGCCCGTTCATTCTACTGAATCTCGGATAGTCTGATCGTTTTATGCTTTCTGACCGGCGGACACCCATCAAAGACAACACGTTTTCGTTTACGTTGTCGCGGATATGTTTTTGAGCGGCGTCAAGTGCGCTTGTCTTGAGATGCTGACACCATAATGCGTTATAGGTTGGATACCCATATTTTTTCGTGTTCTCCAGCAACCTGTTTTTAGTCTTGTCGCCGCAAATAAGTAGCTCTATATTATATTTCCTACATAGATAATACACGTACTGCGTACACTCTGGAATGTTCCAACCACTATCCCAATACAATGCTATTATTTTTCGTCTGTCAAGATTTTCAACGGCCCATAATAACAACGCAGTGCTATCCTTACCACCGCTTATCGAAACTATATACTTATCGAAAGAATTAACATCAACGTCTGTTATTTCCTTACTTTTTTGAGTAGACTCTTTTAACCGGACACCGTTTTCATCTATTGTTTTTGATATCGATTCTGTGAGTTCATCGTCTTCTATATCAGAAGCCGGGGTTATTTCCACGAAATCTTCACTTCGTTCCGATGATTCGGCATTCAATATATCATGATCAATATCAATGTCGGTTTCCAGAGTTAATCCGGCGTCTACGTCTATCTGTAATTTTTCTAACAAATCAGAAACCTGTGTCCGACTGTATCCGGTCGCAAACAAATCCACGTTGTCAAAATTGGTTTTTATTTCTTTGATAATGGATGCTATTTCATATTCGTCCATTATACCAAGCTCCGAAAGCCTGTTATCTGCTAGCATATATTCAAGCGCAGATGAACCAGACAATGGAACCATTATAGCGGGGACAGCTTCCATACCAAGTAAAACCGCCGCCTGGATACGTGCTTCTCCTGCAAGCAATACATTGTCTTCTGCTACTATAACCGGCACTGTCCAACCGTATTTTTCTATAGCAGCCGACAGCCTTTTAATCTGGTCTGCGGGGTGTTTTTTTACTTTGTTCTTGGTTCTATCGATATCTGATATTTTCATACTGACTACGTTTGTCATGTTTGTGCCTCTTTTTTATAGGTTAATATTGTATATTATGTGTCTGATAAGTTCAACACCTGAATTTTATTGTTAAGTGGCATTTGGTGAGACCTCTTTCGTGTAGAAACTCATTCACGGTATTGTAATACCCGATGGCTTCAAGTGCCTCGCGTATCCAGTGTACTCTCAAATCATGTGAATCGAGTGAACCCGAAAACGGATGCACTTCATGGAATAGTTTTTCTGCAAGTTCAAGCAGTTCGGATTCTGATAATTGTAATTCGGTTATTCGATCACTCCCGGATATCTCTCCACAATCATCTGTTCAATTCCCCTCAGTGTCCTCACCTGAGCCTCAAGAGCCATCAATTGGTCAGGGGTCATGGGAATGGATATGAGCG
>CALBTS010000040.1 GCA_937968035.1 uncultured Methanomethylovorans sp. | reverse complement strand
CTAACGGCCCGGCGGTATAATTTAGTGGGCGTTGCTCGACGAAGCATCCGGGCAGAATCCCGGTACCCCGCGCCAGCGGGGCCGAAAAACTGTCACGGTGCAAGGAGAGCATGGCGTGGTTTTTGCCGTCTGGGTACAAATTTTTGTGAGTTATACGAGTGTCGCTACAATGTTGATCGGGAGCAGGTTACAAGTCACGGTACACAAAGTTTGAAAGCGGGCACTGGCGCGGTCGCGGTATATGCCATTACAAATCTGTCATGGGAGCAGGAGAAAAAGCAAAAACCATGACAAGCCCATTAATTATACCGTCCGTGTTATGTGCCGTTATATTTCATCTTCTTCAATTGAATTTATCACGCTATCATTCATGTATTCAAGTCGCTTATCTTTTGCTAGTTCAATTATTGAGTCATAGGAAATGAAAGTACAGGATTCACTTAGCGGTCCTTTTTCCAATAGGGTAAAAACTGGTCTTGAAATCTCTTGCAGAACTTTATCCTTTCTATCTTCAGGAGCAACTATATGTGATTTAATATTTAGATTGGGCTGTAACGCCATTAAGTCAGCCATTCTTAGAATTCCCGAATAAATTGAGGTTGTATGTTCTACCTCAAATGCTCTGACAATTGATCTGCGTTTTACCCATAAAACATCAATATTTTCAATTGTCTTTAATGTTGTATCATCATAATTTAGCGGTAGTGTTTCTAGAAGAATGTCATCTTCTTTTGGTTGCCAGAGCTCAAGTACACGATTTCTGTCAGACTTAGGAATCCAGATTTTAAGATTTATTCTTTCTCCGATACCAGCCAAAAGAGCTTGAATTTTTATTGAATCCCTTATCTTATCCTGATCTTCGTCAACCTGAATTTTATCATTATCAGGAACGGTAACTGAAACCTCCTTACTATTCTGCGTTCTAATTTTATGTCCTTTAATTTTTTTATTATCATCTTCACTTAAAGGGAATTTAATATCAGAAGCGCTTATTTCTTTTAAAGTTTTAAAAATTAAACTTCCGTCACTATCCTTTATTTCTCGAAGGCTTCCCCTTACCATTGAAGTCCATGCTCTGCCTTCTCCAGTGAAGGACAATTTATTCCAAAGATTTTCTTCATAGATAGGGATGGCCTTGTCAAGAGGTAACCAAATGATTGGTTTTACTTTAAACCGAATAATAAATGGATCACTAGACTCATAGAAGATGGGCTTGTCCTCAACAAAATAATCACTTTGAACTTCCAAGATTCCAGCAAATCGAGAAATTTTTGTAATGTAAGCTACTAAATAGTCCCCTTTGTGAATGGTTTTAGCTATGTTCTCCTGTTTAGGTCTAAATCCAGAGGTACTCTGGTCTGAATTGCAGAATGCTTCATATGTTTCTGGGGAGAATAGATCAATATAATATTTCATCGGAGAAAATTATTTAAGGTTATTATTCACTAGTGGGCACTTAAAACCCACTGATTATTAACTGGTTATTTTTAAGTTCT
>CALBTS010000039.1 GCA_937968035.1 uncultured Methanomethylovorans sp. | reverse complement strand
TTTGTGTAACCTGATAGTATGAGTATGTATTAAATCTGACGAAACTATTATCATAGCTCCCTTTTGTTTCGATAACATATATTAACGATTAATTACATCTCAAGACCGATATAACATGATCCGTAAATGCAATGAGCATGGATATTTCAGAGGTGAGACATGCCCGGCATGCGGTGTGGAAGGCCGGTACGTCCTTGATGATGACCGCGAAGAACGCTTGGGAAAATTCGTTTCCGGAGCACTGAGACATTTCCCTGAAGATGTGGGCCTTAAAATGGACCACCATGGCTGGGTTAGCCTGGGACATCTTCTGGATGTTCTGAGCGAGCGCTATAGGTGGGGTACCAAGGAAAGGCTCATTGCCCTTGTCAAGTCTGACAGGAAACATAGATATGAGATAGATGGCAAACACATAAGGGCAAAGTACGGTCATTCTGTAGACGTGGAGCTTGAGTCAGATTATCCTGAAAATGAGCTCCCATCACTTTATTATGGTGTCAGCCAGGAAGAGGTTGATATGCTGCTGGAAAGTGGCATCACACCTATCAGGCAAACCTATGTGCATCTTAGCACATCTTATGAAAGAGCCGTAGAGGCTGCACTTGTACATACGGATAATCCTGTGATACTTGAGATAGACGCAGATTCTGCCCAAAACGACGGAATAATGGTCATTACTGCCAATGAGGGCATCGCCCTTGCAAGATCTATTCCGGCTGAGTACCTGAGCATAGTTGAGAATGGGAACTGATCTGGCCATTTCTCTCCTCTCATTTTACCGAGACCTCAGTAAATTCCTTCTTTTCTCTTATATCAAACTCTACGCCCAAAAACAGTTCAGTTATATGCATATTTGTCAGTGTGTGTTCTGAGATCTCGTAGGTGGTGAAAGACCCACCTCCTGCAAGACCCATATAGGTGATAAGCTGGTCTGCCAGATAAGGGTCCACTGAGGCCCCGGAATCGAGGTATCGTGTCATCTGCTCCGCAGCCATCTCTCCAACCTTTTCAGCAGGAAGACCTTTCTTTCCAAGATGGCTGGCACCACTATACAGGCTCCACAATGTTATCCCGCTTCCTGTTGAAAGTTCATTTTTAGAGCATACCGTTATATCGGATCCTATTCCTCTGTTCTCCAACACTCTTTTAGCTGCCAGGGCCTGACGCTGTGCTATATGTTCAGGAAGTTTTGATGAGTGTGATATTCCCTTAATGTTCTCTTCTTTTCTTTCAAATTCGAACCCATGCAGCCTTGTAGGTTCAAAGAATGCACATACTTTTCCCCCCCCTTCAGGATAGTATCCTCTTTTCAGAACTTCTATGTTACAATGATATCCCATTTGTCCAAGCGCTTTACAAGTCACATTATTGAGATAATCGATCGTTGGGGACCATGCCACATCAGTTCCACCGGTGATCTCAAGTGCTATCTTCCCGCCGGAATATGCTGTCATTGGCATAATGCATTGAAGCAGCAGCGAGATACTCCCGGCAGTTCCAATGTCTACTGTATATGTAGCCCCCTTTATTTCCATTGGAGAATAGGTGATCTCCTGAGAACCTATATACAGTCCTAAGACATCAGCATCACAGAGCTTTGCAGCAGTTGCTATGGCTTTCATATGCTGGGACTTAAGCCCGGGTTGGGGTCGATGCGATCTGATATTAAATATCCTTACATCAGTTGATGTAATGCTTGCCAAAGCAATAGCTGTCCTCAGTATCTGTCCTCCACCTTCTCCGTAAGAACCATCGATCTCTATCATCGTGCACCTTTTTTTGGCATTTTCCTGTATGCACCTTTGACAGCAAAAAGCAAAGGGTCCTGGAGTGTGGAAACAGCAGGAGAGTAGCAAGTTTCCATCTCAAGCAGTTCATCTATGGTTTGTTTTCTCTTTATTGCCAGAGAAAGACCGTCAATGCGCTCCTTAGTACCGGTTGTTGAAATTATCTGAGCACCGATCAGGCATCTGTCATGGAACAGGACCTTTATGAATATCTTGCCGGCACCAGGGAAATACTCTGCACGTGTGGAACCTGTAGCTATACCACTGACAACTTTCATTCCTTGCTTTTCAGCTTCTGCGGTCGTAATTCCCACTGAACCTATCTGAAGGTCTCCGATCACTGCTACCCAAGGATTCACCACAGGGCCAAAACATGTGTCCTTACCTTCCAGATTGTCGGTTATCACTCCTGCCATTCTGCGCGCTGTGCTTGCCAGATGGCTAAGCATGGGTTTACCGGTCAAAAAATTGTATATCTGAGTGCATTCTCCTCCGGAGAACACATCCTCAATGGCATTTCCATTTCTCATGACTTGAAGCCTGTCATTTGTGACTATTCCCCCTGTGGGTCCAATATCTATTCCGCTCTCTGATGCTACAGAAATTTCAGGGGTGACGCCAACTGAGACCAATACTACATCTGCAGGTATCTCTATTTCATTTACTGTCACTGATGTGACACTATCTTCACCATTGATGGATGTAGGGGTATATCCTGTCAATACCTGCACTCCTTCCTTCTCCAGGTATGATATTACCGTTTCTGCCATATCAGGGTCAAGGCTGGATGAAAGGATCGTATTGCTCCTGTTCAATAATGAGGTTCTTATTCCTCGCCGTGCAGTAGCTATGGCAACCTCGGCACCGATGGAACCAGCACCTATTATAACAAGATCTTTTGCATTATCCAGAACTTTGCCTATCTGGATGCCGTCAGATAGTGTACGCAGGGTGAACACATTCTTCAGAGATGTGCTATTTTCTATATGTTCAGGTATAGATGGTGTGCTTCCTGTAGCTATCACAAGCTTGTCAAAGGCCAGTTGTTCCTTCCCGATCCTTATTGACCTGTTGTCAAGGTCAATAGAGTCTACCCGGGTATCGAGCCTTACTTTGATGCCCATTTCTTTGAAGAACTCGGGTCCTTTAACTATTAATTGTTCAAAGTTAGGTACATCACCTGAAAAAACGTAAGGTATGCCGCATTGACTGTAAGATGCGTGTTTATCAGTGGATATCACCGTTACATCATAACTGGTGTGTCTTGTGGCTCCGGTGGACACAGCCATACCGACCGCACCCCCGCCAATGATCAAGAGTTTTTTTCCAGGTGTTTCTCCTCTTTTTACCATGTATTAGAACTCTGCTCTCTCTATATTTAGTTCATTCGTTAGCTTGTTTCTCTTTTCAAAGGGAGTTGAGCATCTTTGTAAACCCACAAGTTTATTATATATCATGCGGATATTACCTATTGTAATCATTACTTATATGGCTACATCAACTTGAAATTGATCTAGAATCATTGAGGATACCCATGGGACATGGGTATTCTGATCACGCAAAAATAGTTTATCATCATCTAATTTACAATAATCAGGAAATAAGTTGGAATTCACGTTTGATTATTAGCATCAAACATCCCATTTGATATGAATTGCCAAAGGGAATGGCGGTAAGGGTATTTAATGTACGTGTGATATTGGATATACCAATTGAACGTTAGTTACCCTCGTAGTGCTGTAGACGTGTGTTCAAAACATGGGCATATGTAATGCTGAATTACGTGTGGCACGTCGGAAAAAACGAACAGAGTTGAGATTGGGTTCAGCAGAATGCTACTGTTGAAGTGACCTAAAAACGGTATCAGGTCCTTTGCGCCTGGGCTTTGTAAGTCACTTGTTAGACTGTTTTTGCAAGACGAACAAGCTATGTGCCATAGATAATAGCATAAATCAGCATAAATAATGTGGAGATTCATATATGCAAAATGCAGATACTACCAAGTATATCATTCATTCAAAGATCAGCGCAGATGGTATTATAGAACGCCCCGATATCGTAGGTGCTATTTTCGGACAGACAGAGGGCCTGCTCGGATCGGACCTGGATCTGCGAGATCTTCAGAAAACAGGACGTATCGGGAGGATAGAGGTCCTTGTCAGTGCTAAGGGTGGCAAATCCAAGGGTACTATTCTGGTTCCTTCCAGTCTGGACAAGGTGGAAACATCCATTCTGGCCGCATCGCTGGAAACCATAGACAGGGTCGGACCATGCAGCGCCAAGATCGAAATAACAAATATAGAAGATGTGCGGGCCACAAAGAGGAAGCAGATCATCGAACGTGCAAAGTTCATTCTCACTGGCATGTTCGATACCAATGTGCCGGAATCTCAGGAAATAGCCGAAGAGGTCCGGCAGTCCGTACGTGTGGAAGAAATGCAGTATTTTGGAAAAAATAAGATCCCATGCGGTCCTGCAGTATTTGATTCAGATGCTATAGTAGTTGTAGAGGGTCGTGCAGATGTGCTGAACCTTCTTAGGTATGGTATCAAGAACACTATTTGTGTAGGTGGTACCAATGTGCCTCCGGAGGTAGCAGAACTAACAAAGAAAAAGGAAACAGTAACTGCCTTTACAGATGGTGACCGTGGAGGAGAACTTATCATAAAGGAACTTCTACAGGTAGCTAACATTGATTACATTGCCCGTGCCCCCGATGGCAAGAGTGTAGAGGATCTTGTACAAAAGGAAATAGTCAGGGCGCTAAGGCAGAAGATACCAGTAGAACAGGTAATGGATAAGTATTCTTTGAAGGATTCGGATTCCATGAAGGCTCCGGCAGTTCAGAGGGTACCGAAACCAAAAGAAAGAAGACCTGTTGAGATCCCGAGGGTTGCTGCCCCAGCTAAGTTGAAGAAACGCCCGATCAAGCAGCGTGAATTCTCTCAGGAACCTGTAGAGGTCGAGGTGCCTTCGGAGGAAGTACAGGAAGTTGTGGAGCCGGTCGTTAAACTCTCGCCAGCTTCAAAAAAGTTCAAGTCGCATGCAGATGAGCTCATGGGCACTTTTGGTGCTCGTTTTCTTGATGCCGGCAATAATGTGATTGGTGAGACTGCAGTGCGTGATCTTGTCAATAACCTTAAGAACTACAATGGTGATGTCAAAAGTGTTGTCTTTGATGGTGTTATAACCCAGAGGATCCTTGACATTGCTGAGAACAAGGGTATTGAAAATCTTGTTGGCGCCAAGATAGGAAGTATCACTAAAAGACCAGCCTCTGTGAAAATATTGACCGTTAAAGACCTTTAGGTCTTGATGGTTAATTTTTAATTATTTAGTACCTTCTTTTTTTTTATTTTATATTTTCTCAAAATAATATAAATTTTCTACATAGTTATCTTTTTATATTTGATTCAAGGACATATATTTCCGACAATAGCCTTTTATTGAAATCAATCGATTTATGTTCGTACATTAATTTAATCAGTGCACAATAGCGCAATGTACAAACAAAAAAAGGATATGTTGGTTGGTATGCACAAAGACGAATTGATTCAACTGCACACATTAATGGCACAAATGAAAAGTTGTCTGGAAGAAAAGGGTTTTACAAACGAGTTCTCTGAATATGAATCTCTGGCAATAAGTCCGGTACATGTGCACCGGAGCAAGGCTGAGCATAAACTCGCCATCTTTATACTGGGCAATAGCCTTGCATCTGTAATGTCCAAGGATGAGTTTTCAGGCTTTGGCAGGACATCCGAGAGAATGAAGGAACTTGCCACACGTATGCATCATAGCATCATGCAAGAAAACTTCTGAAATTCAGTCCATTCAGAAAAAGTTCACTCATCAAAGTCTTCCGCGTCCCTCAGGGACATTCCTTCTATTTTTTCTGCAAAGAGATCCAAGTCATGGAACTTATATGAGGCTAGTTTCATCTTCATTATTATTCCATCTTCCCCATCCGAGTAGTACTCTTTTTCGATCCAGCAGGGAATGAACCCCATCTTAAGATAAAGGTTCCTGGCCTTTATGTTATTGGCCCTTACTTCCAAAGTAGCATATTTCAAAAGGTTCGAATAGAATTCTTTGAACAACGAGTCCAGAAGCATCGCTCCTATACCTCTTCCCTGGAACTCTTCTCTCACGGCAAGGGAAAACACCCTTCCCTCATTTTCGTTCAGCCTGTATCCCACTATGAAGCCAACTATAAAGTCCAGGTATTCAGCCACCAGGAACATATCCCCATGCATTTCGTAGAAGTGCATGTATGCAAAGGGGTTATGTTCCGCAAAAGACTCTGATTCTATGCAAAGCACATCTTCAAAGTCATCAGTTTTGAATTTCCTGATCCTTATGCTCATAATACCAAGATCATGTCATTTAGTTTTCACATGGCGCAGGTCAACAGCCTGACCTTTTGTAGACATGCTCATCTCCTTGCCGTTCATACGCGCCCGTCCAACACCAATTGCTTTTTCCCCTACCACAAACACTTCATCTCCCTCACGGATAGCAGGGTCAGCTTCCAGGACCCCCGGGGCGAGGATAGAACCTCTCGGTATGAAGTCGTCTATCCGTACGATGTAGGAATTGCGTGGGATCATCATTTCCGCTCCTTCGATAGTAACTGCCAGTGTTCCATACTGGGGTATGAGGGTTGCAAGCTGAGTTTTTTCATAAAAAGATTGATACCTGGGGAAAGGCCCCTTAATTTCGGAATTATCGGGAACTAATATTTCCCCTGCTCCCTTCCCAAACTGATAATCAGCAATAGCCTTCAGCATTGCTGCTTTCCTTTTTGTTTCGCTTATTTTCCTGCCTGTACACAGTCCCTCCATGATCTTGCTAAGGTTCCTGAGGGATTCATGAGAAGTGACACTGCCGGTGTTCGTGAAGTGTATCTCCAGTCCAAGCTTATCGGCTGCCATCTCACAGATCTGCCTGTAAGCCCCATCTACATGTGCCACTATTGCAGTGTACCTGTGCTTTGAAAGATAATCTTCAAGACATCCTGAAACCCACTTCATTTCTTCAGCATCCCAGTGACCTGTTACAGCAACATCATAATGAGCTGCCGGATAGGTCAGCTCAAGTTCCCTGGGAACTATCCCAAGAGGCGATGTAATTATTACCTCATGTACAAATTTGCGGTACTTGCCCAGAGCCAGACCGAACTTCTGGTGGGATTGTGAAATGGAATAGGGTTTCTTTGCGGAGCATGGTAAGAGCAGAAGTACATCCAGTTCAGGAGGTGTATACCTTTCCTGTATCCTGCGTGCAAACCTCACAACTTCCGGTCTTGTGAGAGAATCTCCCGAATTAGCAAGCATCTCCACATTCCTTGTGATCGGAGTTCCCCTCTCAAGATATCGATATTCTTTGTCAAGCAGTCTCAACAGTGCAGTGAGCCAGGGTCTTGTACGGCATTGGCCATCAACATATTCCCGCAGATTGCCTGCAGATATCTTTTCTCTTACCAGGGCAAGTTCAGCTTCCATTGCATTGATATTATGCTGTTCGAGCAGCTGTGCCCTGGAATTTTTATCCATTTTTTTAAGTTCCAATGTGGTGGTAGATACACATGCAGAGCATCTGCAAGGTAACTCGGAAAGTGATCTCAGATCGAAACTTCCTGCGTGAGTGAGATAAATGTCCTTATATGCTGCAACTGTGGCTTTAGTGGTATCCAGCACATCAGCCCCCATGTAAACGAGCATTGCCAGGTTCTCAGGAAGACAGATATCGGGGAGGTATACTGCTGTATCATCAGGTGTACTATCTTTGAGGTCAAGAACTCTTTCCAGCAATGCTCTGGCATTGTTCTCAAAGACACCTGCGCCTTCAAGTATATACAGGTCAGCAGCCTTTAGAGCTCTGCCTTTACGGTATACTCTTCCGGTGGCCCCACTATTCGATGAAAGCATTTCCAAGGGTTCCGGTATGCAGTCAGGAGCGTCAGGCGCAAGACACATATGAGGTAGTATGATCAGCCTATCGTCTCCGATCTCACTTCTAAGCTGTTGTAACCTATGTTCAGCTTTTTCCACATTGCCTACTTCCCACAGGGAGCCAGCATCCACGATCTGTCCTGTGTTATCTTTCAGAGTTTCGGTTTTCAGGACGCATGGGGTCTCAATAGTTCTGGAAAGGAGCAGCCTGCCCTTTCTTGCTGCACCGTCCCTCTGGTATACCTCGAAATATCGTGTCATTGTTTGTAGGATACTGCATAGTTAGATGTAAATGTTTGGTATAAATTTCTGCTATTTCACCGACATCTTTAAATAATGACCACTTCTCTAAAATCAAAGCTATGCTCAATGTTGACCTAATAGAAAAAATGAGAATGATCGTGGGTAAGGACAATCTATCCGTTGCTACCTGCGAACTATATTGTTATTCCTCTGATGCTTCTCAGATAAGAGGTATTCCGGAAGTTGTCATTAAACCGCAGACCACTGTTCAGATTTCGGATATTGTGAGGATCGCTTACGAGCATGATATTCCAGTGACCGCCAGGGGAGCAGGCACAGGTCTGGCGGGTGGCTGCGTTCCTCTGGAAGGGGGCATTGTCCTTGATATGTCCGGTATGGACCGTATAGTGGAAATGGATTTTGATAATCTTCAGGTGGTAGTGGAACCGGGTATAGTTCAGGAAAAGCTCAATAAGGCCCTGGAACCATACGGTTTTTTCTTCCCCCCGGACCCCGGAAGTTCTGCAATGTGCACTCTGGGAGGGCTGATCGCTAATAACGGAAGCGGTATGCGCTCCGTGAAATATGGTACAACCCGCAGTTATGTGCTCGGCCTTGAGGTAGTTATGGCAGATGGAAAAATAATAAGAACAGGTTCAAAGACAATGAAAACTGTTGCAGGTTATTCTCTCACTGACCTCATGGTCGGTTCGGAGGGGACTCTTGGGATCATCACCCAGGCAATAATCAAGGTACGTGCAATTCCCAAAGAACGCTCTGTCATATTTGCTTCATTCGATAGCCCCGAACTTGCAGGTAAAGCCGTTGTGAGAGTGCTGTCATCGGGTATCGTTCCCTCTGCATGTGAGATACTGGATGCGAATATTATCCGGGCTATCAACACCTATGATCCTAAACTAGGCCTTCCGCTTGCCGGTGCCATTCTGCTTTTTGAAGTGGATGGTACTGAAGCTGAAGTAAAGGAAGGTGTTGATCTCATAGTAAAGACATGTGAAGGCTTGGCTTCAGGTATCAGGACCGCTTCAGATAAAAAGGAAAGGGATGAGATATGGGCTGCCCGAAGGCTGGTGGGTGCAGCGATCTCGCGTCTTGATCCTATGCGTACCAGGGTCTACGTGGGTGAAGATGTTGGCGTTCCCATAAAAGAGATCCCAAGAATGCTACGCAAGGTGGATGAGATCTCCAGGGAGTTCAATCTGCCTATTATGACGTATGGTCACATTGGAGACGGCAACCTGCATACAGGCATGTGTATAGACATGCTCAGCGATGATGCCTGGAAAAAGCTGAACGCTGCAGCTGATAAGATCCACCGTACAGCAATTGAGATAGGTGGCACGGTCACTGCAGAGCATGGCGTAGGCAGTGCGAGATCTGAATACATGCGTCTGGAACTGGGGAATGCATTGGATGTCATGATTATGATAAAGAAGGCTCTTGATCCTAAAGGGATACTGAATCCCGGAAAAATGGGTGTGTGACATGTCCAATCTTGATCTGAGATCCATCCTCAAATGTGTGCGTTGCGGCACTTGCAGGTCAGTATGTCCTGTTTTTGAGCAGATAGGCTGGGAATCAGCAAGCTCCAGAGGTCGTATGCTTGTTGCCCATGGTGTTTCTCAAGGTCTTGAGGCAGATCAGGATGTGCTAAACAGCCTCAATACGTGCACGACATGTGGCCTGTGTGAACAGATGTGCCCTTCAGGTGCCTCTCCCGTTCAGGTGGTCCAGGATACCCGCCATCAGCTTGTGCTTAAGGGCAGGATGACGGATGCTCAGGTAGCACTGCGTGATGCTGCTGCATTAGCGGGCAATCCTCTTGGAGAAACACAGTATCGTCATGCCTGGCTTGAAGATGCCGCAGACATCAAAGAGCATGCTCCTTATGTGTTTTTTGTGGGTTGTCTCGGTGCTTACAGGTATCCTGAGCTTACACGCAGAACATTTGATCTGCTTAAGAAGTTCGATGTTACCCTCATCCCTGAGGAGGTTTGCTGTGGTTCACCCCTGTTCCGTACTGGTTTGGACCCCGATGCTCTTGTCTCTAAGAATCTGGAACAGATCAGAAGGATCGGTGCGCATACCATCATCACAGGCTGCGCAGGATGTTATACCACTCTTAAGAACGATTATCACAGTGATCTGAAAGTGATACATGTTTCAGAGTTCCTGGCGGAACGCCTTCAAGAGCTGGATCTCAAACCTCTTGACATTAAAGTGAGCTACCATGATCCCTGTCATCTGGGCAGATGCAATGGCATCTTTGATGCACCCCGGCAGATCATCACATCTATCTGTGAACTCAAGGAAATGAGGTCCCATCACGAGCAATCCCGTTGCTGCGGTGCGGGTGGTGGAGTACTGAAAGGTTATCCTGAGCTGTCTATGGCCCTTTCAAAGAAACGCCTGGAAGAGATACCCGAAGGTGTGGATTATCTAGTCACGTCCTGTCCCCTATGCAGGACAAACCTGCAGCGTGGGGGGCCAAAAGTCGAAGTGATCGATATTCTGGACCTGCTGGAAATGGCAATGAAATAGTTTAGAGAGCTTTTACTTAAAAACTC
>CALBTS010000038.1 GCA_937968035.1 uncultured Methanomethylovorans sp. | reverse complement strand
ACCACCGAGATCTACACTCTTTCCCTACACGACGCTCTTCCGATCTTCTGCATCTTTTTTGATTTCGTTTGGTGGATGTATGTAAAAAGTGCGTGTGTCTCCGCCTCTGAGAGAAACAAAACCTCTTTCAGATTGCGCTTTTTCGACGGAGCGATACCAAGTCAGCTTAAGATGATTATCTTTCAATTCATTTGGATAAGGACGTTGCTCAAAAAACCTCTTGCGGTGCAGAAGGCAGAACCGAACTTCTGGAACAAAATGACCATTTCCTGGAGATGTATATTCTTTTTTCCTCTCATTTAATGAGTGGGCTATGTTGAAAGAAACAGAAAGCGCATTAGGATTTTCTTCCAGAGCTCTTTTCATATCTTCCAAAAAACTGTGATCTCTATCTCTTCTCACTATTATAGCATCAGAGTCTACCTGTAGAATGTAGTCTCCGATGCACTGCTCAAAACCATATAATTGTGGAAAGACAGGAACATTTGTAACTGAATGAGTGGCTTCAGCCTTAATCTCAAACCACCTTTCATTGCACTCCTTTATTATTTCGGTATCATGAGGCACTAGAATAAACCGATCGATGACCCTCTCTTCAACAAGTTTTTCTACAGATTCAATTGTCAGTTCTTTATATGGAAGACTATACTGCCTTAAGTAGTTGTTTTCTTTGGTATCAACGACTACTATTTTTTCAAGAAACTTATCTGGTCCTTCTAACTGGGAAATGATATGCCGGATTAATCTTTCAACAAAAGGACCATCCTGATAACATGTCTTGATGAGTAAACTCACATTATCAGCTGCCTTCTTCTTAGCGACTGCAATTGCGATTAGATATTGTGAATAGAAATCTCCGGTAGAATCCACCTGCCATCTAGTGTCTTGAGTTTTCTTGAGGGTAAATGATGCACTCAAAATAAGATTTTTGAGACGCTCTAAAGGATATTTTTCATTTCCGTGTTGAAAAAAAGGATTATCAGCGATTATTGCGCACTCACAGTCACTGTTCATTTTGCCACCAATCGTCTTCAACATTCGATGCATTAATTCTGATGAGTTTATTTTGCCAGCAATATCGAGTATAGCTAAGTCAAACTCTTCAGACTCCTTCAATTGAGAAATGTCAGTGATGCACAAAACATCTTTTCCCGGAAATAGGCAGGATATATCTTTTTCTCCAGTTGAATAAAAGAGTATTTTGTTAATCGAGTGATAGTGAGAACACATTTGTTTGACTTGTTCATACAATATTTTATCATCGAACATAAGAAGAGAACTTATATTTGAGTTCTCATTGTCGTATGATAGTATCTTTGTGTAAACCTCATTAAAAAAACCCGTAAAACCGTTTAACTCTTCCATATCCCAGTTATTGAGAGCTCTTCGGACGAGTGCTTTGAAATTCTCATTGTTTGGGTAGTTCAGCATTAAGTATGCTCTTTGAACCATGAATAGAAAATCCTTGTAGTTGAATGGTTTGATATCGTACCCGTAGTCAATAAGATGAAGTCCATCATTAAATACATGAAAGTTCAGAGGTTTTACATCCCAGTGAACAATTCTCCTTTCCCAACATTCTACTAAAAATTCAATAATTTCTTCTTTTCTTCCACCTACATATGGTCTTGATGCATAGTATGCATATTTAAGGACATAAAAACCATCAATCTCGATTAGTTCTTTGAGATTGAAAAGTCTCTTACAGCCTTTAAATCTACCTAACAGTTGAGTTAAAAGAAGATTGTTATTTAGTTCATTGTCAAAGAACTTATAGATGAAGATATTATCTGTGAAAACGACAGACTCATTTCCAGAACCAATGAATTCGAACACAACATTAGGATATAATAATCTTAGTTTGCATTTTGCTTTCTGAATTCTTACTGTATCTTCCATTTTAAAACCTTTTATTATCTCAGGTCTTGCTATAAAATAATCACTCACTAGTTATAGTCATTAACTAAACTTTTAATATTAATTGACTACTATTGAGGATTTCGATAAACCACCCTTTCAGAAATACTTTATACTAAAATATAATTGATTGCTAAGTAAATTAAGAATTGTAGATCATTTAACTGATTTTGCTCTGAATGAAAAATATAAACACCTTCAATCTGTTGGTGACAATTTTGGATTTAATAAGTAATTAAGTTAAATGAAGTAATTGCAACGAAAATTTGGGGGCATCCCGAATCACTGTGCAATATCAATACATATCAATTCGATGAATATTCAAAATATGTTGCGGATATTTTTAATATCCAAGAAAAAGCAAAAATAAGCGAAGAAGTATTTCCACAGGACTTTAAGATGGGATACAGGTTAGTAAAACGACAAAATGCAGAAGCTTCTGATTAATCCTCTTTTTTAAGGTATCATAAACTTGAAGTGCAATTTATTCTCCTTATTCCAGCTTTCTCCTTTTCTCTACGGACCTTTAGGAAGATTTGCCTTACTCTTATCCTTGATTTGGTCTCCTCACCATGAACCTATGAAAAAACATAGAAAGCTAAAACATGTCGTTTTACCCGACTTCCACCAAGCAAACAAGAGTGTAATTTCCACATAGTACATAAGTTTAATACCAATGTAGAAAAATTAAATAAAATAGACCCGTAAACAAAAGAGAGCCATTATATCCTAGCGTGCGAGGGGACTATATCAATCATATCCACAGGTAGTTGTCCATGTAATTTTCAGCTCATCATTTCCCTGCAGTTTCCGGGCTTTAAACAACAAAGAATATTTCCGGCGCAGTTGCTGTTAACATCAGCAGCTTGCCTGAATGGATTATTTGCTATCGAGATAAGATTACAGAAGTTTCAGTTCCTTGGTTATCCTGTCAATATCCTGAGCTCTTGCAGGACCGATGCCAAGGACGGTCACTGTTCCGGGCTCGACTTCGGTAAGACCTGCATCAGCGATGAGCGCAGTGGGAAATCCTTCTCTTCTGGCCTTTTCCTTTAGCTCGAAAAGGTCTTTTAGGGCGGGTACCCGCAGCACCACTTTTTTCTGTCCCCCTTCCTTCCAGTTATCAAGAGCGGATCTTGAAGCCCAGCTGCTGGCAGATACCGCTGCATGTGCAACCTGTACTGCAAGCTTACCTTTTGAAAGTTTCAGATCATCTCTCACAATGATGCATTGTTTATATTCATCCATTAAGCAGGCCTCGTAAATATGATTTCAGATATCATTTGATCATTCTCTTAACTGTATGTAGTCGAGAATATGTCCGGCAACATTAACTCCGCATGAGCTATATATACCTGCTCCGGAAGGAGTGCCATTTACCTCCAGCACCATAGTGCCATGTGGTCCTTCTATGAGGTCCACTCCTGCAAACACAGTGCCTACGGCTTCGGAAGCCTTCGCACAGATCTTTTCCTGGGAAGGTGTAAGGCTGCAAGGTGAGGATGTACCGCCCTGGCTCAGGTTATTTATCCAGTGGCCTTCCCGCGCACTGCGGTATATGGAACCCAGCACCTTGCCGTTCACTACAAAAGCGCGTATATCCCTTCCCTGATTTTCTATGAACTCCTGGATATACAGCATTCCCCAGCTATCGATCATCTGTGTGATCTGCTCTTCCCAGGGAACCTGTGAGGTAGTACCATCAGGCTCCAGCATCTTTCCATCCCTGACCCTGATGATGCCTTTTCCCTTGTAGCCAAAGACCGGTTTTACAACTGCGTCCCGTAGGTCGTTGATCATCTCAATGGCTTTGTCCCTGTCCTGCACTGAGAACGTAGCCGGTACGGGAAGTCCTGCCTTTGCGAGCAGGTATGTCGTATGATATTTATTTGCAGCATTCCTGATGGCTTCAGGGCTGTTGAGGATAAGCGTGCCCTGCATTTCCAGCTGCCGCAGGACATCGAACCTGAAGGAAACACCTTCCATAGGCCCGGCGCCCACATCCCTTACCACCAGCACATCAAGTATCGGAAGGACAAGGCCCTGACATGAGAGCACTGCATCTTCTTTTATGACAACTTCCGTATGTCGCAGATCAATGAGATATGTTTCAAAGTCCCTGTCCACTGCAGCTTCCAAAAGCGCAGCAGCAGTCCAGTCATGCGGGTCTGTGACAGCAATTCCAAGTTTCATCAAGGGTATAAGGGAAGTATAAGTATTAAAGTGCTCAGTGAGAATTGCATTAGTATTGTGGGGATCAACGTTACCATTGAAAATTCAGATTTGTGTCAGCTCTTTTTCATGCTTCAAGCAGTCGTATCAATATAAATACCAACAGCCCCAATGTTGCACCTAAATAGATCCAGCGGATATATTTTCTTCCTGCATTCGCATCATTGCCGGATCCCAATAATCTCAAAGACGGATAACCAATAGCAAGGTCCATTATTGTGATGGGTATCAGATAAATGGCAGGCAGCCACCTTAGTATAAAAGGCACAGATGTCAGCAGAACAACAAAAAGGAAAATATAGCTGCTTATTCTCAGGGCAGCCGTTTTTCCGTATTTTATTGCCAGGGACCTTGAATCGATAAGCAGGTCTCCCTGCATGTCCATTGCATCGGCAGCGATCTCCTCTCCAAGATCTATTAATGCGGCAATGGCGCCAAAAAGCCAGACAATGTTATTAAAAGGTGATCCTACGGACACCCCGCCATAAATGAACGTCATCCCCACGGAAAAGCTCACCATCAGATTTCCTGGCAGTCCGCTCTTTTTGTAGTTCCTGTTGTACAGAAATCCGATGATGAACAAAATAATTGAGATCAATAATGCCATGATACTGATCAGATAACTGAGGATGAGGCCGGATAACATAAGAGCTATGGACAGCAACAACGCTTCCGACGGAGTGACCATGTTCGAAGGGATCGGCCGATGGGGCGCATTGAGCTTATCGGTCTCAACATCAAAATAATCATTTAGTACCAGTATTGAAGCCGAAATAAAGAACACTGATAAAAAACCAAACGCAGTTTCGTGAACTGATGCGAACTTACCCAGGGCCAGGA